>NZ_LOAJ01000002.1 GCF_001542905.1 Halorubrum aethiopicum
CCAGCTACTATAGACAGAGATACATCGTTCAGTTATCCAACTCTGGACTTGTGTGTATTTTGCTTTGTTGAATCCGATGATGGCGTGGGGTCACTGTTTGAGAGCCTGTTCGAGGTAGGGACCCCCGAAGACGTAGCCCAACGCTAACGAGACCACGACAGCGGCCGCAGAAAGTCCAAGCATTCCTGTCCCGACGAGTGACCATATTTCACCGTGATAAACAACCAGTAACAGAACGATCAAACTGACGAATGAAATGTCCGACAGTCGTTGAATCGGCGTGTGGAGACGGTTACCTATCGACGTGTACACGTACGATAGTGCCAATCCCGCTAGGAGTGGGACGAGCTGGATACGAAGCACCATCCGCCCGATTGCGACGGCGTCGACGATCACGCCACCGGAAACGAGCGCGACCAGCGAGACGTGGATTGTAACGACCGATAGTAGACAGAGGATCACCATCAGACTGCTCGTGAACGCGATATCGCTGTCTGAAATCTCGGCGAACTTCGGACCGAACGGGGCACCGGGAGAGACAGCAAGCAACAAGAACCCGGTCGCATACGCCGGTCCGACTGGAACCGTTCGAATAAGGAGATACGCGACCAACGGCACGGCCACGAGATTCACTACTAAAGATTTCGTCAGGAGTTGTCGGTCTCGAAGTACACTGACAAGCTCGGTGACAGAAAGTTTCAGTCCCATCGAGAACATCGTCGAAAGGACGAAGACTGCCGTCACAGTCTCGACAATCGTATCACCTGATATCGCCTCTATCTTGAAGATATACGGGTGTTGGAATTCAGCGCATTTGTCTGCTGTTATATTGGAATAAGAACGCTGCTGAAGGGTACGATTTCAACAGAGGTGAAGAGATCTATTGCGTGGAGAAGGCCGGTACCTGGCTACGGCCACAGCCCTCGCGTTTCGTGTGCTTCGGCGATGCGAGACAGAGCAACGATATAGGCTGCCTCACGCCAAGTGACATCGCGTTGTTCGAATTCTGATCGAACCGCATCCCAAGCAGCCTCCATCTCGGTTTCAAGCTCATCATTTACCCGTTCGAGTGACCACTTTCGCCGATTGATGTCCTGGAGCCACTCGAAGTAGCTTACAGTGACTCCACCAGCGTTGGCGAGAATATCGGGGATCACTGCGATATCTCGTTCTACAAGAATAGAATCGCCTGTCGAGGTGATTGGGCCGTTCGCACCTTCGACAACGAAATCTGCTGTAATTGTCTTGGCATTTTCCTTGGTGATCACGTTCCCCAATGCTGCTGGAATGAGCACATCGACATCGAGCGTGAGCAGTTTGTCGTTCGAAATGACTGTATCAGCGTATTTAGTAACGGCTTCCGGCTCTTCGTCATGTGACGGGACTGAGCTTGTATCGATCCCTTCTGGTTCGTACATCGCCCCATTCACGTCGCTGATCGCGACGATTGTGGCACCCCAGTCGTCAAGAAGTCGGGCAGCATTTGCTCCGACGCTCCCATATCCTTGAACAGCAACCGTTGTCTCCTTGAGATCGCGGTCGTAGTATTCACAGACCAATTGCGTGACAATCGCAACGCTGCGTCCGGGAGCTTCTTCACGGCCTTCACTTCCACCAACTACGGGTGGTTTTCCGGTGACGACGCCCGGCGTAGTCTCACCTTCCTGCATCGAGTACGCATCCATCAACCACGCCATCGTCTGGGGATCAGTACCCATATCAGGAGCTGGGATATCCTGGTTCGGGCCGATAACGTCGCGGATCTCTTGTGCGAACCGTCGGGTTAGTCGTTCCTTCTCAGCTGAACTCAGTTCCTTCGGATTGACCGCAATTCCACCCTTGGCCCCGCCAAACGGGAGGTCCATGACGGCGCACTTCCAGGTCATCCACATGCCAAGTCCGACACACTCGTCTCTACTCACCGCGGGGTGGAATCGAAGTCCTCCTTTAAACGGGCCTCTGACACTGTCGTGTTGGGCCCGGTAGCCAGTGAACACCTCAACCGTGCCGTCGTCTCGTTCGATCGGGACCGTTACTTCGTGGACCTTCTTTGGATGTTTGAGCCGTTCAACGATACTGGAATCGAGATCCAAGTGACTAGCAGCATGGTACAGCTGGCGACGAGCGGTTTCAAGTGCCGATTCAGATTCCGTTGATTCTGCCGCCTCATCGCCCGGTTCGTTGTGGGTACTCTTGGATTTCGATGCCATGATTATTCGAGTGACATGCGTCGGTTTCGCATCGAGCCGCTACAATCGGGGCACTGACCGGGGCTGTTTTCTGCGATAATGATGGTTCCACACTCGAAGCACTCGTATGGAGTTTCTTCGTCGGATTCAGGGTCGATATCTATCATAGTGTGTTCACGAGTGCCTGCCTGGAATCCACGGCACTCTATGTGGGTGTAATAAGTGTATTAGGGAATATCAAGTCGTTAACCACCAAACATTCATAGAAATTTAAGGTTAGTTATTGAACCCCAGAAATCCCCGGAATTGAGAAGTCATTCTCCTCGAAGAGCGTCTCAAACAGTTTGCGCTGGACTGTCCGAGAGTGCTTATAAAACGCAGGCGGGGAAATTCCGAGTGTCTCCGCAACATCTTCGCCCGTGCTCTCGCGTGGTGACTCGAAAAACCCACTGTAGTATGCCGTCTGGATCACCTCCAGTTGCCGTTCAGTCAGCTTTTCGAGGAATTTTGAATATAAGTCGGGTTCCATGGACTGATCCAGTGTCTGCTTCGAACGGAGGTCGACAGCAGAGAATGTCTCTCGAACGAGTTGGGTTATTGTCCGGACATCGATACTGTCTGGGATGTCTATGACGAGAGTTGTAGATGTTGGGTCAGCAATTGCCTCACGGAAGACGGCACCGTGATCTGCCAGTTCTAAGGCGAGAAACGGCTGTGTGAGCCGAAGACGAAGAATACCACCCTCCCCATCGACGCTAATTTGTTGGATATCGTCAATTCCAACCAACTGTGAGGCAGCGTCTACAACGTCAGGTACTGCTCCGTCGTCGACAGTCACAAACACGTAGCTACCCTCTGTGGATTGCTGAACACCCCCCTGATACGAGAGCGTACATGCTGCGTCTTGAGCGAGTCGCGAAAGAATGAACGTCGAATCATCGATGACAAATTCTACACGTGTCATCGATGTCGTGAGCAGTGCATTCTTTCGCTCGATAGCACTAAGAGCAGACGCGATGGTCTCACCAAGTTCAGCGAGGACAGCTTTCGTTGTGTCATCAAACGCGCCTTGATTCGGTGCGTAGACTGTCAGCACCCCGTGTGTGAGGTCATTGTAGACGAGAGGGATACTCAATACAGAAAGATAGTCACGAGCGAGTGCAGCCTTCCGCCACGGATCTTTACGGAGTCTAGCCGCGACGTTTGTCACCATCGTCACATCGCCAGTAGCGGCAGTCTGGCCGGCTGGCTCTACATCTGCCGCGTCGATAGCGAACGATTGGCTATCCAGATACCCCTGCTCCCTACCTGCCCAAGCCCGTGGCTCGATGGTGTCGGCTGTCCGGTCAATCGCACCGATCCAAGCGAACCGGAATCGGTCCTCGCTGGTTAACAGCTCACAGACAGTATGATCGATTTCCTCTCTCGTTTCCGCTTGAACGAGGGCCTGATCGATTTCCCTGATCGTCTCGTTGATACGATTCAACGCCGTGAGTTGTTCGTTTTGCTCTTGGAGTGTGCGGTCTTGCTTTCGAAGTTGTGACTCTCGTGTGACGCGGTCAAGCGCTGCCTCAGCGGTTGCGGCGAGAAGATCAGTCAGTTCCCGGCTTACGTCATCGAAGAAGCTGATTCGGTCCGAGCCAGCGACGAACACGCCGTGGTTACCGAGTGGAATGTACGCTACACTGCGAAGATCAGTTGCTCGGTTTTCGAGTCGATCCGCCTCGTGAACGTCATCGAAGAATAGCGCTTCGTCCTCAACGAAACTATAACTCGGTAACGTTTCACCATCGGCGTGTATGGTGGGGAGTGGACCATTGAGTTCTTTCATTATCGCCGAGTGGGCCGCAGGTCGAAGTTCGTTACCATCAACATCGAAGAGATAGACCGCACTTGCATCCAAATTAAGGACACTGGGAGTGTCGTCGACGACATGCTGGGCAATTTCCTGATGCGTTTCGGCGTATAGGAAATCGCGGGCAGTCTCTTGGAGGGTCGCCAGCGCTTCCTCGCGCTGCTTGCGTTTCGTGATATCCCGACAGCTAAAGAGGAACGTTCCGTCCTGAATCGAGACTTCACGGATATTGACTAAGAGCGTGTGCTTGCGGCCTGCCTTATCCGTCGCAGTCGTTTCGATATTCTTGAGCACGCCGTCCTCTGCGAGCTCCTCACGGTCGAAAAGATCCGTGCCGAGGAGATCGTCGATTGTCCCTTGCTCGTGAATTTCGTCGGCCGTGTAGCCGAAGATGAAGTGGACGTTGGGACAGACATAGGTGTACTCACCAGCTTCGTTCGTGATGAGTACCGTATCAGTCATATTATTGAGCGTGACGCGGTGGAGTTCTTCTGATTGTCGGAGATCGCGTTCGAGATCGACGCGCTCGGTAATGTCGACGCCCTCAACGACGATTGAAACGAGGTCCCCGCGCTCGTTCTCGACTGGGCGCACAGAGAGATCGATGACCTGTGGGTTCTCGATGTGTGACGGCTGTTGGACGACCGCGTTACTGAATTTCCCATCGAGCGCGTTCTCCACGATCTGTTGTATGTCCGCGTTCTTCGTATCAGTCTCTGCCCACCACGGGAGCATCCAGAACGGTTCACCGACAATCGTTTCAACATCCACATCGACCATTTCCCGTGCTGTCTCGTTCACCCGAGCAAGTGAGCCATCCGGATTAAGCACCCATGTTGCGGTCCGTGAATCGTTGAATATAGCGTCGAATTGTCTCGCGCGATCCCGTTCTGTGGCCGACCGTCGTGCGGATCTGACGGCACGCTCGGTTCGTTCGATGAGTTCGTCAGTCATCCCTTCTATCGGCTCCGTGAGCGTGATGTAATCCATGACCCCGGCCTCGATGGCGTTGCTGGCGATGGCTTCACTCCCATCGGCGGTACAGAACACGACTGGAAGCGTCGTGGTTTCGGTGCGGATCTCCCTGATGAATTCCAGCCCTGTTGTCCCTTCGAGCGTGTCTCCGCTAATGAGACAGTCGGTGGTACGCTTCTGGACGACATCACTCGCTTCCGCTTTGGTTACAACTGTATGTACAGTCGCGTCAGTCTGTGTCTCAAGCGTTGTAGCGAATTGCGTGAGCCAGTCATTTGTTCCGGCGAGCAGTATCGTCGATGAATTGAGGACGGATTGAGAAGTGGCCATTATTCGATCACGTGAACGAGAGACGGCTCCTCTGGATAGCCATTCGAGTTTGTCTACGATTCTGCTGCTGGCCTGGGCTGGAATACACGCACATAGACAGTTAACTATCAAACCAGTAGAGAACAAAAGAATTTGCTATCTAACCCTCAGAAGTATCCGGAGCGATACGTAATATGGAAGCACCATCACCGGAACTCGTTACAGGCACCTGTCGATTTCCGATTTCCGTGGTTCGGCGTCCGTTCACATTATCGAGTAATGACTACCCAACCTTCCGATCATCACAAAGAGACCACTAGCACCGAAGCGCGACAGATACATCAGTCGACATGGGGTATCGTCGCTGGAGCAAGCCTTATTTCGACTGGATTAGCTGCCTACGAGATCGTTCCTGCGAGCGTCACCCCGCTCATCCGTGACTCTCTGGGTATCGGTCCAACAATCGCAGGCTTCCTTGTCGGAATCATGTTCGGTACTGCAGTGATCGCAAGCCTCCCAGCTGGTGCGGTGCTCGATCGAACAGATTCTAGAAACGTGATGGCACTCGCCGTTCTCACACTACTTATCGCTGGAGCGTGGGGATGGATCGCTGGATGGCAAGAGGACTACAGATCAGTAATCGCCTCCCGAGCACTTGGAGGGATCGCCTACGTTGTCGTCTGGAATGCTGGTATCGATATCGTGAGTCGAGCAACGACCAGCAAGAACCGGGCAACGGCTGTCGGCATTTTCACCGCAAGTGGACCGATCGGGTTTGCTCTTGGACAGGGGACTGGGCCACTGATTGCACGTGAATTCGGATGGCCTACGATCTTTATTGCGTTCACGGCACTCACAGTCGTCGGTCTTGGCGTTTTCTGGCCAGCCAGTCGGGGGATCGGGACGAGCGAGGGGGAGGCTCCCTCGGTTCAGGAGTTCGGAGCGGTTCTCCGGAACCGAAAAGTCTGGTCAGTTGGATTGCTCGGCTTCCTCGGCTATTCAGTATACCTATTCGTGAATAGCTGGGGTGCATCGTACCTTACGGCCGAACTTGGACTGTCACTTACAGTGAGTGGGCTCTTGGTGGCAGTCTTTCCCGCAATCGGTGTTATCTCCAGAATCAGTAGCGGACTCCTGTCTGACCGAGTCTTCGAGGGTCGCCGCCAACCCATCGTTTTCGGATCCTTCGCAACTGCGGCTCCACTCATACTGGTGTTCACGCAAGTCCAGTCACTTCCACTGCTCATTACGCTCCTACTGCTCACTGGATTTGCGGTTCAGCTTACACTGGGTCTGTCCTTCACGTATGTTCGGGAAGTCGTCGATTCGCGAGTCGCTGCGACAGCTGTCGCGTTCCAGACGAGTGTTGGGCTAGCGGGGGCGTTTCTTGCACCGATCGTAGGCGGTGTTGTGATCGATCTGGCAGGATTCGATATGGCATTTCTACTCGTTGGTTTTCTCTCCATCTGCGGAATCGCGGTCGCATGGCGAGCACCAGAGCCTAGCTACCCATAACTACAGGCTCAAATTTTTGGAAGCAGATAGGATAGTTGTATTGAAGACACTCTCTATTCAGGCGCTGTTAAAATTCTTAGAGCCTGACAGGATCAGCGTGCGAGATACAGAGGATACAGTCAGCACAAGAGCCTCGTTATTTCGTCATACAGCTTGAATTAGCCGATAGATATGCCTACCAGCTTATTAGGAAAAGGTAACGTTTCTAAATTCAAATCTCGCACCACCGTCCTTCCCTTCCGCAACATTCAGTGTCCAGTTGTGGTTCTCAGCGATCTCGTTCACAATACTGAGACCGAAACCAGTCCCGTTCCTTTTTGTTGAAAATCCGAATTGAAGAAGAGAGTCACGGGCGTCCTCGGAAATACCTCGACCATCATCCTCGACGTAGAATCCATCACTTAGCGCATTTATCGTGATTCTCACGTCATTCCCTCCGTGTTCAATCGCATTATGAAATAGGTTTTCAAGTACCTGCTTGAATTGACTATCATCTGCGAGGATCGTTCGCGCTGTCTCAACATTGAGGGTCGCCCCCTCCGTCTCAATATTCTGCCAGCATTTCTCACTTAGTTCCTGAATGTTCACAGCGTCTAATTCTGGATCTGTTTCCCCTTCTCGTGCTAATGTCAAGAGATCATCGATTAGCTCATTCACTCTATCGATGGATCCTTCCATCGCATCAAGATGCTCGCTTTTACACTCCTCTTTGGCGAGTTCTAAACGTCCTTGTATCACAGTCAGCGGATTGCGGAGGTCATGAGAGATGACGCTGGCAAATCGGTCAAGCCGATCTCGTTCTTGCTTCAGTTGCTGTTCGTACTTCTTGCGGGCAGAAATGTCACGCGAAGAAACCACATACCCATCAAGCGCAGTGGTCGTTTGATTACTCCCGCGAGTCTCAAGCCAGATCCACGATCCGTCCTTGTGTTGGAATCGCAATTCGACAGCCGCAGTGGTGTGGTCCACGTCTGCCTCAATAACCTCATAAAACGCTTCAAGAGCCTGCTGTCGGTCGTCCGGATGAATATACTCGAATACATTTTTGCCCTCAAGCTCGTCGGGTTCGTAACCGAGAACACGCTCGATTGACGGGCTTTCATACCGGATGGTCCCATCTTCATCCAGTACTGTTAGTGTATCGACAGTATGTATAATGAGTTCTTCAAAAGCCTCTACCGTCAGATCCGTAACCATTACCAAAAAATCGTCAGGGGCGCTATTTAACAATAACTGTTGGATAATCAATTAACATGATCTCGGATCAGCACGGTTATAGCCCAGTATTTGCTGTATAGACCGATCCAATCTGATCGTATCTGTAACTGATCCATACAAGATACGTGACCTCTATTCAGCACGGCCCCGACGAACTATCAGCAGGTGAGGATTTCGATAGAGCTGATTCATTCTAACGCTTCGGCAGATACCACTTCCACTTTCACTCCACGTCCATGGCTCACCCCTTTTACGAGCCTGTCCATCGTGGCTACCATGTCCACCCGTTCCCGACGACCGACCGCGGATCTTCCGGATCTCACGCCAGGCGTCACCCTCGTCGATGTCGACGACGATCTCGGCGTCACCCCCGTCCAGGCGCTCCTCCTCGATCGAGTGCTCGCCGGCGACGGCCGAGCCTTCTGGGTCGATGGCGCAAACAGGGCGAACACGACACGCCTCCGCGACCTCGCGCCGGCCGACCGCGTGCTCAACCGGATCGAGGTGGCCCGCGGGTTCACCGCACATCAGCACACGTCGCTGCTCGACCGACTCGCGGGCCGGCTCACCGCCCGAGAATCGCCGTCAGTCGTCGTCGCGACCGGCCTCGACGGGATGTACCGCACAGCCGACATCAGCGCCGAGCTCGCAGAACAGCTGTTCATTCGCGCGATCGCGTCGGTCGCCCGTATCGCTCGTGTCCATGACGTGCCGGTGCTCGTGACGCGGTGTCGCAAGGATGACTTCTCGCGGCCGCTGCGCCGCGCTGCGGCGACGCACCTCCAGTGCCGGGCGACGCCGTTCGGACCACGCTTCAAGGACACAGCAGGCGGCGAGGAGACGCTCGTGTATCACACGGGAGACGGCTGGATGCAAACGACACTCGCATACTGGCAGGAAGTGCTCGAACACCGCGCCCGGATACACGAAGCGTCGACGCTCGAACTCGCCGCCGGACCCGTGGGTGTCCAGTAATGGGTCGGACGAATCCGACGTATCGAGACCAGTTGAGCGCGATCGAAGACGAGTGGGACGACTACCGCCGCGCACTCCGGCGACGGGACCAACCCCGATTCGACCGGCTGTTCGTGTACGCTCGCGATCACGCCGACGCTGCGGGGAATCTCAACCATCCGGACCCGCTTGCGCCCGTGTGGATGGCGATCGCGCTCGAACAGGAGCGACGAATACGGGAGTTAGAAGAAACAATTCAAGGATTAGAACAAGGAGATGAACGAAGAGAAGGGTGACAATCTGGTACACGCACTGAGACAAACTCCTCTGTATCCGGAGACCATAGAGTGGTCAATTATTTCGTTCTTCAATTACGAGCTCTCGGGCCTCAGAAACGAGACCTTGACTCTCGGCAAATGCTTCTGCGTCTAAAGCGACAGCTGCCCCGACACCATCTTCTAGTACGAAGTTCATCTCGATCACGTTCTTGAAGCACTGGACGAGACACGTCAACTCGCCGTGATCCTCAGAAAACGTATTCTTGTAAATCGGAGCGGTAAGCGAGTCCATCCGTGAATCATCAATTACATTCGTGATTTCGTCTTCGGTGTACTGGGCCGCCACATCATCTCGCAAATAGACGATGTCGTGACTTACATGATCGTACTTCACGATGCTTCGAAGGTTGTCATCTGTCCTGTGCTTGAAAAAATCCTCCAACCGCGAGGCCATTTTAACAGCCATAAGTTTCGCTATCGCCGTATCGATAAATAACCAAAGGTTGATTCATTCCGCAGTAGAATGAATGAATGATCGAATGCCGGATTATCCGTTTAGAGTTACTCAGCGGGTCGCTCTCTGGCACTTTATCCGGAGTCTGACGGCAGTGAGTTCAATCGCTACAGTGATCTTTTTGATGGGGTTCTATCCGAATGGCGAAGCAGTACTCCCCGAAGGTGATTATTTTATCGTATACCTCCTCATCGGCTTCGCAATTATCACAGGATATCGGCCTCTATTTTTGTCATATAAAATTCAACGACAGCGTTGGTGAGGCATTCTACATGTTCTCCGTCAACGTCCGACGCTCAGCGGAGAGCTAGCCGTGATTGATATCCAACTCTACTCCTGCCGTACACACATGGCTCAATCCTTTTACTGGATCATTTTCGTGCCGAGTATACACGCTGTACGTCCCACGATTATCTTAACACCATTCTGAGGTGGTAGAAATTTTATCGTTCAATACGCAGTCTTCAGTGATCGGCTGTTTCAGGCGAGAATATAACTGGAGAATAGGATCCAACAAAGCCGATAGTGTTCTCAATTCTGTTTATAGTTCAGTTCCACTTCCACTATACACCCATGGCTGACTGCTTTTACACTGGGTTCGAATTCTAATTGAAATGGTCTTCACGCTGGACTATCTCGGAGGCGGTCGCGTTGCCGCGTGGACGCTCACACCGAACGGAGTGGCTCGCGAGGTCCACGAGGACCACCGGCCGACGCTGTTCGTCGGTGACGCGCCGAGCGACCTCTACGGACGGACCGGTGGTTCCAACCCAACACCGCCGGCTCGGGACGGACTCTCGGAACCGCTGGCCGACCTCCGTTCGTTCCTCGATGGACAGGCAGCCGTCGCCGACCTCAGCGTCGAATCCCACCGACAGACGTTCCGGACGGACGCCCGGCCACTCCTCCGCGTCGACGCCACATCGATCGACGCCGTCCGGGCGATCGCAAAGCGTGTCCGGCAGTTCGACCAGCCGGATACGTACACCTGCTACAACGTCGATTTCACGCGGCAACTGCGCTTCTGTCTCGAAACAGACACGCCGGCCAGTCCCGATCGGTCGGTGCGTAACCTTCGGACGCTTCATCTAGGGTTTCCGAGTCACGAATCCGGCATCGATTCACTCCCCCAACTCGCCGTCGAGGGCGACCGGATAGGGGCGACACCACCGGCGGTGGTCGCCGGCGTCCAGGCGATCCTCGACGAGCGCGACCCCGACGTGCTGGTCGTCTCGACTGCCGACCTCGTCCCGCTGCTGTTCGAGGCGGCCGACGCGTACGGGGTTGCCCTCGAACTCGGTCGGCTGCCGGGGTACACGAAGCTCGCCGGCGAGTCGACGTACACTTCCTACGGGAACGTGGGCCACTCCCCGGCTCGGTATGCGGTTCCCGGTCGCGCCATCATCGACGAATCCAACTCGTTCTTCTATCACGAGTCGGGGCTAGAGGGCTGTCTCGATCTCGTTGACCGGTCCGGGTTGCCGCTACAAGAACTCGGGTGGGCATCCATCGGGCGGGTCTTGACGGCGATGCAAATTCGAGAGGCCCGGAGTCGTGACGTGCTCGTCCCGTGGCGGGCGTGGCGGCCGGAACTGTTCAAGACGGCCTCGACGCTCGATGACGCCGACCGCGGTGGGACGACCTTTGCCCCCGATGTCGGTGTCCACGAGGATGTTCACGAACTCGATTTCGCGTCGCTCTATCCGAACATCATCCGGACGCGCAACATCTCGCCCGAGACCGTCCGGTGCGGCTGTTGTGAGACCGACGACGTGCCGGGGCTTGACTACTCCATCTGCGAGCGCGACGGCTACCTGCCTGACGTGCTCGGCCCGCTCATCGACGCCCGGAGCGAGATTAAATCAGAGATTCCCGATGCCGACGGCGACGAGCGCGAGCGGCTAGAGGCTGCCTCCTCAGCGATCAAGTGGATCCTCGTGTCCTGCTTCGGGTATCAGGGCTTCTCGAACGCGAAGTTCGGGCGCATCGAGTGTCACGAAGCGATCAACGCCTTTGCTCGTGAGCTCCTTCTCGATGCGAAGACGGCGCTGGAAGAAGCGGGGTGGCGTGTCGTTCACGGCATCGTCGACTCGATCTGGGTGACGCCCGCTGACGGTCGCGAGCAGCGTCCGTTAGCAGAGGTCGCAAGGGAAGTAAGCGAGGAGGCCGGCATCGAGTTGGAGTACGAGTGTGCGTTCGACTGGGTGGCATTCTGTCCGATGCGGAACTCGGAGTCGGGTGCGCTAACTCGGTATTTCGGGAAACGACGCGGTGAGGAGTACCCCGATGTGGGGCTCGGCGACGCGATCAAGACCCGCGGTATCGAGGGGCGACAGCGATCGACGCCGGCGTGGGTCGAAGACGTCCAGCGCGAGGCACTTCGCGTGTTCGACGAGACGCGATCGCCAGAGGCGGTCTGTGACGTGCTCCGGCGTCGCCTCCGAAAGCTACGGGATGGTGAGGTGGATGCCGCCGGGCTCGTCGTCGACAATCGTGTGTCGAAGGACGTGGACGACTACTCGATGGAGACGCTCACCGTGGCGGCGTTGAAGCGAGCGCGGATCGAGGGGACCGGGTTGTCACCGGGGCAAGCGATCCGGTACGTCGTCGTCGACACGGACGCACGCGGCGCTGCGCGGGTTCGGTTGGAGTTCGAGGACCTGGGGCGGTATGACACCGAATGGTACGAGGAGGCCGCCGTACGCGCCGTCGAGAGCGTGCTGGCTCCAGTCGGGTGGCGTGAGGGGGAGATTAAGCAGTACCTCAGCGGGACGAGCGACGAGACGCTAGCGAGCTACTGAGAACGTATCGGATGTATCGGTGGATCAATAGTCGCGTGTGTATTCGAACAATCTGTAGGGCACTTCGGTTTGCCATCCGGTATGGATATCAATCGTCTCGGTGGCTTCGAAGCCAACGTCTTCATACAGGCTAATTGCTGCTTCCAGTTCGTCGACGGTCCAGAGAAACACGCGTTCATATGCGTGCTCGTGACAGAACTCCATCGCTCGGTTGAGTAATTCGCGTCCCAACCCCTGCCCCTGGAATTCCGGATCGAGAATGAAGTATCGAAGTTGTGCGCCCTCGGTCTGAATGTCCCGACTATCGATGATGATCCCACCTCGAACCTGATCTGTGTCGTCAAGAACGAGCCAGAGCCCATCCTTCGACGGGTCATATCGATCGACGAATTCGGCGATTCCTTCGGCGATTTCAGCCTCGAATGCTGTATCGAGCTCCCAGAGATCGCCATAATACGTCGCGTGAAGTGCCGTGAGTCGTCCGACAGCACCAGGCGCATAGCCGTCGTGAATTGTCGCGCTGTCCATCGGACTTCGATAGGATGTGCGCTCACATAGTTGTCCGTATCTGGAAGAAGGCGTCGCGGTGAAAGCCCGACGACGCCGTTGCCGGCGTTCGTGCGGATAGGACCGGGCGTAGCGGGCAGTCGCGGTCGTGCGGTCGAATCGGATGTTTCAGAACCAGCGAGGACGACGTAGACAGCACTTCAGCGGGACGAGCGACGAGACGTTAGCGGGATTCGTGGACGGGTGAGGTAGAGTCACGAATCCGGCGTGATTCTATTGAACGTCTCGGAGGCACAGGAGACGGATATTGAATACAAAAGGTGGCCATCCAATTCGGCGTATTTTTGCCCTCATGGATGGAACGAGGACCTATGACAGAGAGTATCTCACTCGATGGTCGGACGCTTGCTGGCGTTACAAACAGCGATACTGGAGAAGTGAGTGAGGATACTCGCTTCGAGTTTGAGCAAGAGGGTGACCGGATTTACGCACACTATACAGGTGGGGACATCGTCGATGGACATCTCGTTGGAACGTTCGATGGTCGTGAATTGGATATCAGGTATTCACAGATCAATTCAGAGAATGAAACGGCGAGTGGCCACTCCGTGGGCACCGTCGAACTGCTTGACGACGGTCGCGTGCGTATCGAAGACGAGTGGGAATGGGAATCACAGGATGGCAGTGGCGAGTCAGTGCTCGAAGAGATCGCCTGATACGAGTCTCGACTCTGACCGAAACGCACCCCGTGTTGCGCAATCTTCCATTCTGCGACCATCAACTGGGGATTCAACAGAGCGACACAGCAGTCGATCTGAGTTGTCACTGACCCCCTTTACATGAGTTCCAGAGTTCGGTTGAGACGCGCCCGCAGTAGGCCAGCACGACCAACACGACCCGCAATCAGCCAGCAGTTCGGTGCGTCCGTCGGTCACCCGAGATCGCGGGGGAGGTACCGAAGACGACTCGCTCAGTAGTCCCGAAATCCTGTCGTCGCAACGAGACGCCGCGTTTTGGACACGCGGTCGTCGGTGACCGCGACCGGGGCGACCGGAACAACGTCGAGGGAAAACCTGCGGTCGACGGTGGCGGCGTGAGGCCCGGAACGCTGTCACGAGTGGCGGTCCACGATCTACAGCGAGCCCCTCTTACCCGGCAGAAAGCGTCGCGGTGAAAGCCCGACGACGCCGTTGCCGGCGTTCGTGCGGATAGGATCGGACATGGCGGGCAGTCGCAGTCGTGCGGTCGATCCGGGTGTTTCAGAACCAGCGAGGACGACGTAGGCCGTATCGAGCGTGTCGTCGACGGAGGCTGCCTGATAGTCGTAGGTTGGGACGCTCCGTTCCTCGCAAGAAGGGCTACAGGAGTATCCGAAAAGCACCCACTCCGGTCACTACAAGACAAGAATACTCACCTAGGCAACCCTGTTGAAATCCTCCTCTTCAGACAAACTCTCGATTGAAACAGTCAATTAATGAGAGGTGTGTATTGAACATCACTCTGTTTCCTGTTCATGGTAGCGCGGGTGAGAGTCGCCGACAAGTCGCTTGAAGATGAGGATCACGATGTTGTGGAACAGAACTAGAATAGTGACGCTCCCAACGATGATGCCAACACGAAGAGGCGTTGAAAGCAATCCAAGTGAGACGATAAGTGTAGTCGCACAGGCCGGTGGATGAATGGTATCGGTGGTAATCATCGCCCAACTCGTCAGTATAATAGAGACGGTCGCGCTTGCGGCCAGTCGAAAGCCATCACCTGAAAATGGCAGTGGTGTCGCCGTAATCGAAACGCCAGACGCTACAACAGTCCATGCGAACAGGCCAGCGAGACCGCCGATGAGATGACTCCCAATAATGAGGCGAGTCTGTGTTCGGTCGCTTTGGCGATCAAATGCGAGAACAAACGCCGTCGGCCCGAGACTTGGAAAAATAAACGGTTGCCCACTTCCCCACGCAGTTACGCCGAGGACAGTAAACAAGAGGCCGGCATATAGGCTTGTACCGACGCGCCGTCGCATAGCGGGTGGTTCAGGCCTGCGATATAAACCAACCCCGTTCTCTATTGATTGTGGTGGCTGCTACGTCTCTCCCCTGGTCTGACCACAAGTCGTCCTAGTGTATCAGCTACCGAGAGATCAACAGAGCCACTTGGCCTAATTGGACCCAATGAAATCCGCCTATCTCTCCGTCATCTATTTGTGGGCAGTGAAATGTGGAGATAGTATCACATGAGCCAAGCCACACTCGGCAGTGGCCCCTATCGAAACTCCAACCTCTTTTCCGGGTACTACCTCGACGAGCGCGTCGACGACCTCGACGACTGGGAGTCCGACGACGAGGCCGAAGCCGTGTTCGAGGATCTTCGCGAGTTGTGGGAACTGGAGGGCGATCTCGTCAGCTCCTACGGCGAGGACGAATTGCTTGACCAGTGGATAAGCAAGGTCCTCGGTTCTCTCGGTTTTGACACGATCTCCGAGGGAACGCTTCCCGATGGTGGCGGGTACGTCGACCGACTCCTCTACGAGTCCAGTGAAGCGAGACGCGGTGCGGCAGAGCGGAAGCTCCAGCACGATCAAGAGGGGATGTTCTCACGGGCGTCCGCACTGCTCGAAGCTAAACAGTGGGGGCACGATTTCGAGAAGCGATTCAGCGAGGAACGCTCCTACCGCGACGCCTCCCATCAGGTGAAGTACTACCTCGAACGGACGCCGGGCGATCTCCAGTGGGGGATCCTCACCGACGGGCGAAAGTGGCGGCTCTACGGCACCAAAGACTACGAGACGCAGACCTACTACGAGGTCGACTTGCCAGAGCTATTGGAATCCGGCGACCTCCAGCAGTTCAAGTACTTCTACTGTTTCTTCCGGCCGGAGGCGTTCGTCGAGGTGGCTGGCACGTCCTTCCTCGAAACCGTATGGTCGGAGTCCGAGACCGCCGCACAGGAACTCGGTGAGGATCTCCAAGACAACGTGTTCACCGCGCTGCGGGTGCTCGGCAAGGGATTCGTCGAGAGCAACGACCTCAACATCGATCCCGAAGACGAGACCGAGCGCGAGGAACTGAAAGAGCAGTCGCTCGTGCTGCTCTACCGGCTGATGTTCGTCCTGTACGCGGAATCGCGCGGGCTCATCGATCCCGAAGCCCCGAGCGCGAACGTAGAGTACCACGAGAATTTCAGCCTCGAAGAGGTCCGAGGCGACATTATCGACGCGGTCGAGGGCGGTGATGTCGAGTCGGGGGCGGCGTTCCACGAGGAGTACAGTGAGTTCTCGACGACGATTTGGAACCGGCTCTCGCGGCTGTTCGAGTTGATCGACGAGGGAGAGGAGGCGCTCGACATCCCGCCGTACAACGGGGGGCTGTTCGATCACGATGACCACGAGTTCCTGGCCGAGAACGAGGTGTCGGACCCGGCGATCGCGGAGGTGATCTTCCGGCTATCAACGACGCAGAATGAGGCAGGGGAGTACGTTCCGGCGGACTACGCCGACCTCGACACGCGGCACCTCGGGTCAATCTATGAGGGCCTGCTCGAACACGAGTTCCGGATCGCCCCGGAAGAGGGCATGGCCGCGGTCGCGGAGGACGGCGGACAGGTGTGGAAGCCGGCGAGCGAGGTGTCGGTCGCGGACGCGGTCGAGACGGTCGAAAGCGGCGGGCTATATGTCGTGAACGACGAGGGCGAGCGTAAGGCCACGGGGGCGTA
Organism: Halorubrum aethiopicum; assembly: GCF_001542905.1. Classification (NCBI taxonomy): domain Archaea; kingdom Methanobacteriati; phylum Methanobacteriota; class Halobacteria; order Halobacteriales; family Haloferacaceae; genus Halorubrum; species Halorubrum aethiopicum. Next base: position 16,824 of record NZ_LOAJ01000002.1, read on the forward strand.
CTACACGCCGGATTACGTGGTGACATACATCGTCGAGGAGACGGTCGATCCGCTGGTCGACGAGATCCACGCGGACCTGGAGGCAGACGGGCTCTCCCGCAGCGACGGGGAGTACTTCCGGCGTTTCTACGACCGGGTGACGGACCTAACGATCCTCGACCCGGCGATGGGGTCGGGTCACTTCCTTACGAAGGCGACGGGGTATCTCACCGAGCAGGTGATGGAGGTCGTTCGTGAACAGGAGATCCAGTCGTACGACGAGCAGGACATCCGCCGCGAAATCTCCAAAGAGGCGATCTACGGGGTCGACCTGAACGGGATGGCGGTCGAACTCGCGAAGCTGTCGATGTGGCTCGAAACACTCGCGGCTGACCAGCCACTCGCGTTCTTAGATCACCACCTGAAAGCGGGGAACTCGCTCGTCGGGAGCGACATCACGGAGGTCCTAAGCGAAGACGGCCCGGACGGTGACGACGGACAGATCACGCTGACACAGGCGTTCGCAAGGGTTCGCCAGGACACGCTCGAACACGTGATGGAGTTGATGGCGGATTTGCTGGCGTACGACAACGAGACGCTAGAGGACGTGAAATCGATGGAGGAGCTGTACGACGAGATCCGCGAGGACCCGCTGTACACGCGGCTGTTCGAACTCGCGAACGTCCACACTGCCGAGGAGTTCGGTGTCGACGTGCCCGAGGGTTCCTATGAGCAGATGGCAGGCGCGATCGACGACGAAGACGACTGGGCGGAGGTTCGTGGAGAGGATTGGTTCACGGCGGCACAGGCGACCGCCGAAGAGCAGGATTTCTTCCACTGGGAACTGGAGTTCCCCGAGGTGTTCTTCAATGCAGAGGGCAAAATGAAGACGGAAGCCGGCTTCGATGCAGTTGTCGGGAACCCACCGTATCTCCTTCTTCAAGGAACCAAGCAGCAGGAGATAATGAGATCATTTTATCCGCAAATATTCACAGGCACTAATGACATACTACACTTTTTCATTAAACGTGCCTCTGAAGTCGTTTCTGACAACAGGAGTATAGGATATGTCACCTCAAGATACTGGTTAGAATCAGAGCATAGTGACTCTCTTAGGGATTATGTTGCTGACAGTATGCCACCTGCCAAAATCCTAGACTTCGGTAATCTTCAGATTTGGCCAGAAGTTAGTATATTATGTGTCGTTTCAATCTTCCACACATCAGATCGAACTGATACGGAGGTTTTTATTGACTCTGAGGAGCAGTACGACGGTACAGAGCAGTTTCTCTCAGACATCTCAAATGGGTCAAAGGAACCGCTCAAAATGCCCACAAAACACCTCGGAGCTAGCCCGTGGAATCTTCGCGCACTGAGTGCGGGGGAACTCTGGGAGTCAATGAGAGAAGACACGGTAGCACTGAAAGAGGTTTCAGAAATCACTCAAGGAATCAAATCGGGAAATAACGAGGCATTTACTGTGACACAGGAGACGATAGATGAGTATTCTCTAGAAGTAGCCGATTTGCTTCCGTTATCACGTGCAAAGGATATCAGGCCGTATGATATTAAATCAGATAGGTACGTGATTTACGCAGATAATGAATTTGATCCTGGGGAATACCCGAATATAATATCTTATCTAGAATCGCATAAGTCGGATCTAGAGAATCGTACCGAAGCTGAACGTGGAAAATATCCTTGGTGGAGACTCCAGCGCCCACATGAACGAAGGCTAATTGAAGCATCTGAGAAGGTTTTGGTTCCTCATTATGCCAAAATAAACAGATTTGCCTATACAAATGACGGGACAGTGGGAATGACAGATACATTTCTTATTGTCCCAAATGGAGAATACAATATTAAATCCCTAACCGCAATTCTCAACAGTTCGCTTCTGAACCTGTATATGCGCGTATTTGGTAAACAAAAGCGTGCGGGCTATCTCTCTTATGCCGGGAATAGGCTTGAGTCAATTCCGATTCCTGATATCAATCAAGATTCGTTCCAGTTTGATCAAGGTCTATTTGATTACTTCTCAGAGAAATTAGTTGATATTCATTCAATCGAATCAAAGTCTGTGTTGGATTCAGAGATGGTGTTGTTATCAAAGGCGTCTGAAAAGAGAACTCAAATAACAAATCAGAGAACGAGGCTAAACACATCTGTTTTAGATTATCTATCAACTGATGTTGAGATCCAGCTTTCCGAGGTTGGATTATATCAACCGACTCAGGGGACGCATGACACCATATTGAGCAAAACAGCCTCGGAGAGAGCATCTCTTCGGGTCGGTTCAGCAGATGTGGCGAGAAAATCTCCGAACACGGTCCTGATCGAGGCCACCGCTCGCTACAAGCCCGACGAAGAGGACGCACACGAGACGGACCAGTGGGGCTACACGGAGACGGAGTACCTGCCGGCGTTCCGGATCACGGATCTCACCGAAACGGAAGCAGACCTGATCGAACACTTCGTGCCGGTCGCCGTCGACGAGGCGGGCGGGTTCGCGAACTTCCGAGAGACCGCGACGAAGACGAACTCGCTTATCGATCGGCTGAAAGCGATCGAGTTGCCCGACATCGACGACGTAGCCGGCGACCTGGAGAACTACCTCCGGACGAAGGAGCGCGCCGAGGAGCTTGACGAGAAGATCGAAAAGACGGACGAGCTGATAGACGAGATCGTCTACGAACTGTACGGGCTGACCGATGAAGAGATCGAGATCGTTGAGGAGGCCGTCAAAGAATAACAGTTCGAGACCGAACGAAGAGACAAGACTAACCCCTCGGCTGGCGACCCTCCTGTATGTCTCGGAGACGACTTCTCTCACTCTTGGCGGTCGTCACTCTCGTCGTACTCGCAGGCTGTGCGACAATCCCCAGTGACGGTGGTCAGCAGGGGCCAACGATCGAAACGAACGGCGACATCGGAAGCGAGAACAACGAGACGATCCCGGACGGTGAAAGCACCGTCACGACACCCGAAGGAAACCTCACGGTCCACATGCTGAACGTCGGGCAAGGCTCAAGCACGCTTATCATCGGGCCGACCGGCGAGACGATACTGATCGACTCGGGTGATTGGCGGGACGACGGCGCAGACGTGATCGACTATCTCGAAGCGCGGGGAATCACGCGGATCGATCACCTGGTGACCTCTCACGCCGACGCTGATCACATCGGGGGACACGCCGGAGTCATCGACCATTTTGAAACGGACGGCGACGGCGTCGGAGCGGTCTACGATCCCGGAATTGCCGCCGGCTCGGCCACTTACGAGTCGTATCTCGATGCGATTGAGGAGCATGACGTGACGCTGTATCAGACGCAGGCGGGCGATTCGATCGCTATCGAAGACGTCGAGGCACAAGTTCTCGCGCCACCCGACGACTACCTCGCGAACGACGATCGCAACGAGAATAGCCTCGTCATCCACCTCCAGTTCGGATCCTCCAGTTTCCTGCTTCCCGGTGACGGCGAGACCGAGAGCGAGGAATACCTCGTTGAAACGTATGGGAGTGAGCTCAATTCGACCGTGCTCGCGGTCGGACATCACGGGAGTCAATCCAGCACGAGTGACGTGTTCCTCGATACCGTCTCGCCACGAGTCGCGCTCATATCGAGTGCGTACGACTCCCAGTACGGCCACCCGCACGAGGAAGTGCTTTCCCGACTCGATCAGCGGTCGATCCCGACGTACTGGACGGGGACGCATGGACACGTTCGACTGACGAGCAACGGCTCGGCCGTCACCGTCGCGACACAGCAGGACGCACCCAGTAGAGCGTCGGCGCTTCGAGATGGCGAGCCGGTTTCAGACGACGCTGACGGCGGCTTCACAGACCGGTTGGTCGTCCCGGCGACCGGATCGGCTGCGCCCTCGACGCCCGACGACTCCACCTCCGAAGACGACACGTCGGATTCAGCCGAATCCACGGAGGACACGAATACGACGCTCGCGATCGTCGAGATTCACGCCGACGCCGACGGAAACGATAACGAGAATCTCAACGACGAGTACGTCGTGCTCGAAAACACGGGCGAGACGACGCTCGATCTCTCGGGGTGGACGGTCGCGGATAGTGCCGATCACACCTATACGGTTCCGGATGGCTTCAAGCTCGGTGCTGGTGAGCGCGTGACCATCCATTCGGGAAGCGGCACCGACACCGAGACCGACCTGTACTGGGGACGGTCGACAGCCGTGTGGAATAACGGCGGGGACACAGTTATCGTCACGGATGCGTCAGGAACAGTCGTGATCGAGGAGTCGTACTAACATGGCTACGGAACAGTTCATCGGCGTCGTCGACCGCTTCGAGGACGATCTCGCCGTGGTCCTCCTCGAACAGGACGGTGAGGTCGTCGACGAACTCGTCATCGACCGAGACGCCCTCCCAGATGCGGCGAATCACGTCGATGCCGTCCTCCAGATCACACGAGGTGACGACGGGTCGGTTCGTGAGATGTCGTACGACGCAGAAACGACGACAGAGCGCAAAGAACGAGCGCAGTCGCGGTTTGACCGGCTGTCCAAGCGACCACCGAAAGACGACGACGCTTGAATCGAGAGAAAGTTCGATCGGAATGGTCGATGAGAAGATTTTGTTAAAATATCCTAGGAGTCATCGACTTCCTGATGTTCCAGCAATAAGGAAATGAATGGGGTTTCAATATCGCTGCCTAGTAAGGACTAACCACGTAGGCCAATGGCAGAGGATAATTCGGCGAGGGATATCTTCCGACTGTTATCCGATCAGACTCGCCTTGAGATCCTTCGCGCTGTTGCTATTGCCCAACATGAATTCGGAGATGTCGGATCCGGAGCTGCTGAACTTGCGTTTTCTGAAATTTATGAGTATGTAGAGGTAGAAAACACGTCGAAGCTATCGTACCATTTAGGAGAGCTTACTGGGACGTACCTGCGAAAAACCGACGACGGGTACTCGCTTACACACGCTGGTGAACGCATCGTTCGATTCATTTTATCGGGAAATTATGAACAGCCGGATTCATTCGGTCCGAAACCAGTCGATGGAATATGTATCTTCTGTGGGGAAGAGGCACTTGAGGCATCACTCTCCCACCAGTTTTTCAGTATCGAGTGTTCGGTGTGTGAACAACCAGTTACAGGACACCCGATAACCCCTGCTCAGGTTAAGACCCATGACGATGACGCGCTGATCCAAAGCGTCAAGCGACAAAGTGCGGATGTTTCCAAGCAAATTCGAAGCGGAATGTGTCCGGAATGTGGGGCGCAGCTCTCTACGGATATAATCGAGGTGTCAGAGAATTCGCTACCCGTCGCTGACTCGTTCTTGGTAACAAGTACTTGTGAGGAGTGTCTGCGGGAGTACAATAGTCCACTAACCTACAGCGTTGTCTACCATCCAGCATCGATAGCGTTTCACTGGGATCGCGGGTTCGATGTGACCACACGAGGAATCTGGGAGTTCAACGAATACCTCTATGATGGGCACTGGACTTCCGAACAAATCACGACGGATCCCGATGAGTACGAGGTTGTGCTGCGTCACGAAGACGACGCAATTCGATTGGTTCTTGATGCGACTGCGACAGTGATCCGGTCTGAGCGCGTGCGACGAAATACGGGCAAAAATTAGCGTTTCTAACAGTAATCTTACGGGATTAGTGTTGAGTAGATAGCGATATCGATAGAGAGATCGCCATATTGCCTCCATAAGTCGTGAAATCCCCCGTATTTTGCTCAATCTGAGTTTTGAAGCCGGATTGATAAATAGTCATATTTCCGATATATTTATTGGTGTTGTTGATCCGACTCGAATTCGAGATCAACGGAGGCACTCAGTATGGAGTCAAGAAATTCCCACGACCCGACAGACCAGCCCAATCAAGTATACGAAACGACAGAGGACCGAAACCAATCAGGAGAAAGACCTCTGAAATCGGCAGAGGAGATCGCCGATGCGTATGCCAGTGTAGCTGACAAACTTGCCCGGTGGCAGTGGCTCGACCAGTTCTTCGCGGGTTCATATCGTCGTCGTCAATTCGAGAACACGGACGGCCGAGTTCTTGATGTGGCCTGTGGCACTGGGAAGAACTTCCGCTATCTCTCGTCAGCAAGCGAGATCGTCGGAATCGACATTAGCGAGGAGATGCTCTCACACGCTCGAACCGAACTCAACAGCCTCGATCTGGATGGGACCGTCTACCAGATGAACGCTCAACAACTGGAGTTCCCCGATGATAGCTTTGAGACGGTCATTTCGTCGTTTTCGACGTGTACGTTCCCCGATCCAATTGCCGCATTACACGAAATCGAACGAGTCTGTGCTCCCGGTGGCGAGATCCTCCTGCTCGAACATCGACGCAGCGATACAGCACCTCTTGCTTGGCTCCAAGACTGGCGTGCCGAGGCTCAATACGAAAAGAACGGCTGTCGGCTGAATCACGAACCGGTGAAGACAGTCAAACAGGCCGGCTTAACACTCGAAAACGTATCAACCGAATTCTTCGGTCTCATCACGGCTATCGAGGCTATTCCGAGGTGATCATTCGATGCCGTTGTTACATGAGATCGATGACGAATTCACTCCCTCAGTGACCAGTAACGTGACCGCCCTACTCACGGCCGTTTCAACTAGTAATATCACAAAACACCATCATGATAGACGATAGAACGACGCGTCGATCGGTTCTGACCGCTCTCGGTGGTCTTGGATTCAGTGGTACTGGAACCATGGTCGGCCGTACAAGCGCCGCGACAGACTCCAGAGGCAACGACCTACAGCGAAGTGACCCCTCTGTACATCCCGACGAACTCGAAGCATTCGTCGACGACGTGTTGGCCGAACGGATCGGGACGACGACTCCCGGAGCTGTTGTAGCCGTCGTTAGCGGTGACACACCCCTCCTGACCAAAGGATATGGCGTTGCTGATGTCGATTCCGGTGAGCAAGTTCGAGCCGATGAAACAATGTTCCGAGTCGGATCTGTCGGGAAGCTCGTAACGTACACTGCCGTCATGAAGGGAGTCGAACGAGGTGTACTTGATCTCGATGTTGACGTAAACACATATCTCGACGACTCCGAAGTTGCGGTTCCAGACACGTATGAGGCCCCCGTGACACTCAGACATCTCGGAACACACACCGCAGGATTTGAATCCACGCTCGATCCCGGCATTATCTCCGATCCGGCCGCTCTTGATTCACTGGAGAAGGTTCTCACCGATCAACAACCCTCACGTATCCGGCCACCCGGTGAACTCGTTGGATACTCCAACTACGGTGCGGCTCTCGCGGGTCACGTTGTTGCTGAGTCGCATGACACCGCGTTTGAGGAGTTCCTCCAATCAGAGATATTCGGTCCACTGGGGATGTCCTTCAGTTCGTTCGCTCAGCCGATTTCGAATTCCCACCCAGGCGAACTCGCCGCACCGCACGTCCGTGGTGATGGGTCGTTCATAGTAGCCGACGACGTGTACATCAATATGCGTCCGGCGGGCTCGTTGAGTTCGACAGCAACGGATATGGCGACATTCATGAGGGCGCACCTAGGTGGCGGTGCGATCGGTGACCAGCGAGTGCTCGATCCGGAGACTATAGACACGATGCACAGTCGCCACCACCTGCGTCACCCAGCAGTCACCAACTGGCGGTATGGCTTCCATGAATACGGGAGCTCAGACGCGAATCTCATCGCTCACTCAGGTGCGACAGTCAACTTCACGAGTTACATGCTGCTCGCTCCCGATCAGAATGTCGGGATCTTCGTCGCTTTCAACAGTAATCCGAGTGAGGGTCCGAAAGCGGTCGTTGATGAGATCGTTACCGAGTTGGATCTCCAGCACGCACCGAGTACCCCGATACCGACTTCGAGACCGGGCAGTCAGAAGCGCGCCGAAACCGTTGCTGGCGAGTACAGCCTCACGTATCTCCCGCAGAGTGGACCACTCCAGGTCGTCGATCTGCTCGAACACCTGACTGTTGAGCCCGCAGCTAACGGCCACCTACAGACAACGACTCTCGAAGGAGACGCTCGACAGTGGGTCGAGACGGAACCGTACGTGTACGAGGAAGTTGGCGGTCACGATGTCCTTGCCTTCGAGGTCACAGATGGCGAGGTCGACTTACTGAAAATGAGCAGCGAACCTACTGGTGTCTACCAGCCCATACCGTTTCACGAACGCCAACTCGTCACCGGTGGTGTTCTCGGGACTGTACTATCGGGATTTGGTCTTTCGCTCGCCGGATGGGGCGGACGCAGTACTTGGCGGCAGTTGAAGCAGTATCGGACCGACAACGGATCCGGTGTGGAGGGCTCCGAATGACGGACCAACAAGTCTCTCAACACCGAACCGAACAGCAGCACGAGTACAACAACCGAAACGGGTTCAAGCACCGCGTGAGACGCCGATTAAAGAGCCCACAGTGGCTCTCCCGTGCCGCAGGTGTCGGCCTGAGTAGCGTCTCGATTGGATTCGTCATACTCTTCATGTTCGTCTTGGAGACCGGCGGCGACCTCACGCTCTTCACACGACCGCTGCCAATGCAAGTCGCACTCACGCTCCCGTATCTCATCGGTATCCTGACGTTGGGGACGACTGTCGGCACATTGATGGCGTGGCGGTACCGCTTCTGGTCGGTTACTACACGCATCCACCAGACGGTACTAGCACTATTGGGGCTCGTGTTCAGCTGGCAACTCTCAACACTGGGAATGCTACCATTGTGAGTGCTAACTGAGCGTGTCAAAGATTTGCGAGCCGAGTATTTTTGATTGGCATATAAAGAATCGAAATGTTAGCCGAGTCGAACCAACGCAACACACCGTATCCAGTTCGAGCCTCTCGGATTCGGGACCTCGATACTCGCGGTGTACGTTCCTACACCAAGGGGTACTTGCTCGTTGATAGACTCGACCACTTCTTCGAACGTCCAAGAATGTGTTTCACCGGCAGCAATCACAAGACTGCCGTTCCCAGAACTGCGTTTCTCTACAGGCATCCAGCCTGACGACTCTTGTTGCATTACCGTCCACTGGAACGGATTGAATTCGAGGTCCGATGAAGAGTTGTTATACAGCGTCAGTGTCGGCGTCTCGGATCGCGTCGTCGGGTCCGTGAGGAGGTAGATATCGGCCGAATCCGTATCTACGGTGTAGGAACACACGACTGGCTCCTCACTAGAGCCGTGTGGTGGACAGTCGTATTCGGACAGCGGTACGGTCGCGTCTTCTGGTGGAGCGGTGTCATTCGGCTGTGTATCTGAAGTGCTACAGCCGCTGAGGCCTGCGACGGCTGTAGAGGTGGCGACGAGTAGATCCCGGCGTTTCATAGATCGGATTATTTCTGTGTTGGTGAAAAACTCGGTATAGCTAATAGGCCGATTTGAGCATTGTCGAGCCCTTATAGGCTAGTTGCGAAGGAATACATCGACTTCCGCTGCGATCCGTTCCGGTGCTTCACCTGGACCGCTGTGGCTAACACCATCGAATTCGACGAGACGGCTGTGCGGAAGCACTTCATGAACGTCACGAGCGCTCTCGCGAAGGAATTCCGGCCCATCCGTTCCGGTCATCACGAGAACGTCCGCTTTGACATCCAGCGTACCGGGTAACTGGTACTGTTCGACAGCACGATTCATCCGGACAACCTCCTCGGCGAGTTCGACACAATCCGGCCAGACCGGCCACTCAGCCAACCACGCATCGAGGTCGTCGATTCCGTCGGGGTGGAGGACCTGCTCGATGTAACGTTTCACGGCCTCCTGGCGTTCACCTTCATCGATGAGTGTAGCCATCCGGCCAGCGAGATCAGCCTCTTTTCGGTAGCCATCAGGGAGGACTGCTGGTTCGTACGCGAGGACCGCTTCAATCGCTACATCGGTCGCAGCTTCGACTGCCGTCAGTGCGCCGTATGAGTGACCGAACAGAATCGGATCGCCGTCGACGGTATCGGCGAGTGTCTGGACGTACCGCACCTCACGGTCCAGTACCTCGTCGGCGCGGGTCTCTGCTGGATCCGCAAGACACGTGCCAAATCCCGGTCGCTGCGGGATCACAATCCCGTACTCTTCGAAGTACGGTAGGACTGGATGCCAGTATTCTCGGGGAGCCATTCCACCGTGGAGAAGGATCAGTGGTTGACCGTCGCCATGTCGTTCGTACACTACTTCAGTACCATCAGCGGACTGGGTCGTCACCATACAACGCTGTGTTCGATGACGACGGGGCTAAGCCATTCTCTCAGTCATTGGGCTATTTATAAGCAGAGACGTATTCTTCTCACAATCGAGTCTTCAACACCCCCATTAACAATGGCATCAACTATCGCGTATGAGGCTTGTCGCTGAATTCGAGATCTACTGCGACGCGCTTCCGCTCGTTGAGGTAGCAGCGACAGTACCCGAGGCGACGCTGATCCTCGAACTACAGTTTAACCATGGGGAACGCCCCCTGTTTCTAGTCACCATAACAAACGGTTCTGACCAAGCGGTTACAAACGCGCTTTCTGACGCCTACGATGTCGGTGAATGGACGCTTGTCGGAGAGGCCGGTGACACGCGTCGCTACCAAGTAATGCCAGCACTCAGCTTCGAAGAACAACTCGGCGGTCACATAGACGATCTCGCGGGTCTTGAGGCGCTCGCTACGGCGGATGCAATCATCGAGCGGATCGAGGTATTACCGGACGGCTGGCGACAGACCGGATGGTTCGCCGACCGAGAAGCGTTCAATAAATTCTCGACGTTCTGGCAACAGAACGCCGATTTCAGATTGTTTCGTCTCACCCGTAATCGGGAGTCTAAACCACCTGGAGATGGGCTAACCAATCATCAGCAGGAGGCGCTTCGGACGGCGTACGAAATGGGTCATTTCGACATCCCGCGGCGGGCATCACTGGAAGACGTCGCTACGGAATTGGATATCTCTGCGTCATCGCTCTCTGAGCGGTTGCGTCGCGCGGAGACGCAGCTCATCGAAGAGACGGTAGCGACAACGTGGCCGCCCCTCCCCGATTGAATCACTACGCACGGAACAGGTCCACACTTAAATGGCCGAATGATTGAGAGATGGAGGTTCCCCAATCCCACTCGAACGAAGAAACGCACAATGCAGACGGTCACGTCAGCCGATGGCACCAGTATCGCGTTCGAACGACATGGAGAAGGACCACCACTAATCCTTCTTCATGGTGGCTCCTCACCCCAGTATTGGAAGCCGGTGATTCCTCGATTCGCCGACGACTACACCGTCATCATTCCCCATCGACGTGGAGTTGGGGAAAGCGACGACTCCGAGGAGTATAGCCTCGATCGAGGAGTCGAAGATATCTGTGCGATTATCGATGCGGTAGACGGAACCCCGGTTCTATTCGGGCACTCATTCGGCGGTCTGTTGGCGATTGAAACCGCCCGTACCGCAGCAGTCGAGAAACTCATCGCGTACGAACCGGCTGTCCTCGTTGGTGAGTACAGACAACAGGCCGACCTCGCCTCACAGATGCAGACGCGAATCGACAACGGAGAACGCCGACAGGCAATGAAGTTCTACATCCGCGAGGTCATGCACGGTGGCGATATTGATGATCTCGACGGGTGGCTCGCCGAGTGGCCGCCTTGGCCGGACATCGTCGCGTTGACTGAAAACATCGCGCGGATCAACCGTGCCATCGAACAGTACCAACTCCCCGACTCGCTATCCATCGACGCGCCAACGCTCCTGTTGACCGGAACCGAAGGTCCACCTCACCTCAGGGACGGCATCCGTGCGGTTGACGAAGCTCTCACTGACAGCACGTTCGTCGAGTTCGAGGGTATCGGTCACGGCGGGCCGACAGAGGCACCAGATCGCGTCACTTCCGAGGTTCGCGGGTTCATCGAAGGGAAGAAGACACCCACTCCAAAAAGTAGCGACTAAGTGATAGCATCGCCCTCAGGGCCAGATCCTGAGGTACTCGCCTTGTTTCCTCTGTAGACGGTCGTCAATTCATCCGGATTCAAGTCCTCTTCGAGAACGAGCTCGCCGAGTTCTTCGCGAGTCCCGCCCGGATAGGCGGCGATCAGATCGAGGAGCGCGTCGTATTCATCCATCGTACTCGGTATCGATCGCCTGCGTCCGTCTTGTCTCTAAGAGTTCACGCTTCCCGACCGACGCGTCGAGTGGAGCCATGACGAGCATACCGGGAGCGGCGTGACATGGGACGCGGTCGCCGGCGTAAAAGCCCGTACTCGTCGTCGGAACTTGGACACGATACCCGTTCCCGGAGTGCTGGATCCGAGTGTCGATCCCACGGTGAATCGAGTCAGTCGTCTGCGTCGCGAGCGCGACGAGTTCGGCTCGGTCGGCCATCGGCACGCGGTCGGGATCGCGATCGATCACGAGCATGAGGTCGTCGAAACCGTACGCGACGACCTCCGAACGGTGGATCGTGTCGCCGTCGGCGGTCTCCTCGACGAGCCCGGCACTGCGGGCAGGCTTCGTTACCTGGAGCGCGAGGCCGTCGCCCGTTTTGGTCAGTTGGTTCGCCATCTACTCGATCACCTCCTGAATCGTCGCGATCGTCCCGATAACCGGATACTCCCATCTGAGGAACTCGCCGTCCTCAACGTGTTCAACCGTGGCGTGAAGCATCGGCGTTCCCCATCCATCCTCCGTCTCGACGACACCAATCTCACCGAGCTTCGTCAATTCCTGTTCATCGCCAAGATCAACTGCCGGCGGCTCGGAAAACTCGACCGTGAATTGGAGAAAGCCCTCGCCGTATTCGTCGACCGATTCGTACTCGAAGTCGTCCGTCGTGACCTCGAACGCTCGTTCGTCATCGAGTGTGATGCGGAAGGTCTGTCGCTCCGTCTTGGTCTCGAAGAGTGCTTCGGCCACGTCGTCACGTTCGACGCCGCGCGTTTCGACGCGATACACGTAGCCGGTATCCGGTGATCCATGAACGTCCTCGATGGCGTCCCACCACTGCTTCGGCGTCCCAAATCCCGACTGTACCGCCCACTCGTATCGAAGGCTATCAGCGTCAGGATCCTCGATCGACGCGACCTGTTCGACCGTCACGTCGACGAGCTTCTCGCCCGTCCGGGTCGCCCGCGCCCAGGTGTCGCCCGTGGTCCGGTCGCTCGTCCGGAAGGTGTACACCTCGCCCTCGTCGAGAAGCTGTGCGCGGGCTGTCGGATTCCCGAAGATGATCGGGCCGACGTGGTTACTCGACATCGGTTCCTCCGTGTTCGCGTGTCTCATCCATATATGGTCACCTGCGCGCCGTGGGTCTCCCCGCAACGCTCGTCTGTTACTATAGTATAGTAACCTAAAAGCATACCGGCGGACCTCAGGTTGCCGACCGCCCGTTTTTCCAACTCCCGGACAAATCAGCGAATATGAGCGACTACACGCCGGCGTCGGAGCGATCATTCCCGGAGGTCGTCGTCAGGATCGTCGAGCACAACCGAGGCGTTCCGGAATCGGGTATCCGAATTAATCTCACTCACCGGAATCGAGCGACGAAAGGATTGGATGACACGCTCGATCAGCTCGTCGACGAGGGGCGGCTGGTCGAACGCAACGGGAAGTACTGGACGCCGGAAGATGCGCCCGACGACGTGTAAGTGATTACAACGTGTCGAACGACTGTTCGCTCCCCAGTCGATCAGGCGTGAACGAGACACCACGGTCGGCGTAGTAGAGCGCAAGGTTCGCTTCGAGGTCTGTGATCAGGTAGTGGTCGAGTACGTCGCGAAGCCCGGCGACGGCAACGCTATCGCCGGCAGAGACGGATCGAAGCCACTCTGGCCCAAGTTCCTCACCGAAGCGCGTGTTGTCTACAGGTGCGCCGTTCCAGATTGTCTTCGGGACCGGGTAGTCGTAGGCGTCAAGACAGTCCTCCAGCGAGGGCCACTTATCGTTCGGGCCACACGCCGCTTTTCGGTCGGCGAAGAGGTCGACGTGCGGGCCACGGGTGTGAATCTCCGGCGTCGACACCTCAACATCGAAGTTCGCACTTCGCTTGTACAGAAAGTCCATATCGAACCCGATGCCGTTGTAGCTCACGAGCGCATCCGGATCGATCGCGTCGATCGCCTCGAACGCCTTCTTGACGAGCTCGTCTTCATCGTCGTCGCTCTCACGGACGAACGTCTGATACTCGGCGTCACTCGCCGGGTTTCCGTAGGGATGGCTCCCGACGCCGATGGCGACCGTCTCGCCCTTCGTCGGATCGAAGTGGGTTGTCTCAATGTCGAACGTCGCGAGTCGGTCGCACGGATCGGATTCTGCGTCGTATTTCATACGTCCGCACGATAGCCCGACTCTATATGAATGTTTGGTGAGACAAGCCCGCTTTTTAAGCTATGTGTTATACACAGATCGGGCGTCTCGGTGACTGTATGAACATGTACAGACACACACGACGAGTACAGTAGTGTATATCGAATTTCAGACTGTTTTCAATTCTCGTGCGCGAATTGCTGGCGTTGTGATCCATCGATATTTCGGCCATCAAATTCTGGATAACTTGTTCAAGTTGATCGGTGTTTCCGATAGTTTGGACTGTCGTGTAGCAGGTAATGGTGACTTTGGGTTCTGTGGCTCTGTTGAAATCCTCAGAAGCTGACATATTCACTCCTTCAATCGATAGTACAGTGTGTGAACCTTGTAGATTCGCTACCTATATTTTGCCGACGTAGATCCGTCTCCTTTGTTCTCTACGTATTGAATACAGGGTCTTTTTGACGCCGTTCTTTTATGCCTGATATATGCCCTCCATGAATCGGCGCGCAGTTCTTACAGCAGTTAGCACGGCGTCTCTCGGAAGCATCGCAGGATGCTCACTCGATCAGTCTGATGAGCCACCGACTGGTAGCCTCAGGTTCGTCAACAACGACGAGACTGTCCCGCACTCATTCACAATGCGTGTCACGGATGTCGGCACTGCGCCGGGCGAGGAAACGTATGGGGTTTCTGGTCAGACGACAGTCTCACCGGCACAGCAGAACCTCACAGCCTCGGCAACGCTTGAACCTGGCAGCAGTGAGACGTACGACTCTGTTTTCACCGAACCCGCGTGGTACGCCATTGAGTTCACGGTGGACGATCAGCCACCAGCTGACGAAGGCGGCCACGTGGTCTACTCACCCGTACCGGATGACGAACCGATCGGACGCATGTTAACCGGGAAAGTGGGAAGTAATGGTGGCTTCTGGTGGACGATCAGCGCAACCGAAAACGCGGGTACATTCGACTTCTAGCACGTACTGTATTTGTAGGCGGAAACAGTCACCATCATCAACTAGACTGTTTGTATTGACGAATCTTTTTGGCCACCTTGAGGAGACCTCATACAAGATACGCACTCTTGAGCAACCATATATTCAGTCGATGATATATCCGAAGAATAGGATTTCAACAGAGCCTGACTTAGGTGTCTCTAGAGGCCGCACCACCGACAACGAGCGTCGGAATGTCAGTCATTCTGACGACTCGCTCTGTAGTACTTCCGGCGGTCGCGATACGTGAGAATCCAGTTCGACCCTGCGTCCCCATGACGATCAAATCAATCCCGTAATCGGTGGCAGCGTCGATGATCTCCTCGCTGGGTATTCCACGCCGGAGATGGGGTTTGACCTGGATGTTGCGGTCTGACCCTCGGGCAACCACCGCATCTAATGCCTCCTCACCGATGGCCTCCTGTTTTTCGACCGCAAAATCCCAGTGACCGCTCGGCCCTGCCTCTTCGACGACGAACAGTGCGTGAACCATCGCATTGAATTGGACTGCGAGATCCATCGCGTGGTCAACAGCCAGGTCACTGTGATCGCTCCCATCGGTTGGAACGAGAATCCGGTCGTACATACAGGCCTCAGCGGGCGGCATGAGAATAAGATTTCAGCTAATCGGCTCTGTTGAGACCCTCACTCTGCGAGATGTCCTTGAGGCCGTGTCGAATCCAGAGCGTATAATCAGAACAAGATATTATCCGGGTGAGCGAGTATTAACAAAAATAGTTTATGTGAATAGCAATAAATGAGCGGCTGTGAAATGGAAGCAAGTTGAGGAAGTCGGCCTATTTCACAACGACGCTAACGAGAACGGGGAAACTCTAGTTCTCCATGTCGATGACGATCCCCAGTTCGGAAATATGGTGTCACTCTATCTCGAAAAAATCCGAGACAATCTCACTGTAGTCACTGAAACTGATGCCGGAAGTGGTCTTGATCGAGTCGAAAACGATCCAATTGACTGTATCATTAGTGATTACCAAATGCCCAAGATGGACGGGCTTGAATTTCTGGAGGCTGTCCGTGACGAATATCCCAATCTTCCGTTTATCCTGTTTACAGGTGAAGGTAGCGAGAGAATCGCATCCGAGGCAACCACCCATAATGTAACTTCTTATCTCCAAAAATCTGGAACTGAAACATACGAACTCCTCGCACAACAAGTTGAAAACGCAGTTAATCACCACCGCTCGAAACGATTGGCGAAAGTAACCGAAGACCGCTTATTCGGACTCTATGAGCAGGCAGACGGTTTCTATATGCTCGATGAAAACTGGACGATTACTTACTGGAATCCTCGAATTTCAGAGCGGACTGGGCGTGATCCTGAAGATGTTCTCGGACGGTCATATTGGAACGTATTTCCAGAGGCAAAAGAACTGAAGACGGAACCTCATTTTCGGGAGGCGATGGAGACACGCAATCCTGTCAAATTCGAAGTGTGGTATGAGCCTTGTGAGTACTGGGCTGACGTTCGCGCATACCCGATTGATCGGGGACTGTTCGTCCACTCTCGAAACATATCCGACATCAAAGAGCAAGAACGCGAAATTGAGCGACGTAACCATATCCTCGAATCGTTTGCGAATACAGTTTCACATGATCTCCGGAATCCGCTTCAGGTCGCTGAGGGACGGTTACAGTTAGCAGAGAAAACTGGTGATTTCGAGCATCTGAATGAAGTCAAACAAGCACATAATCGGATGCGAAATTTGATTGATAACTTACTCAGTATCGCTCGTGGTGAGGATCTAGATATTTCTGAGATTTCACTTCAGGAGAGTGCTTCAGAAGCTTGGTCAACAGTTACCTCGAAAGAGACGAAACTGGAGATCGACGATAGTGCCCGCTTCGAGGCACAGCCCAGTCAACTCCGCCGCTTGTTTGAGAACCTATTCTGGAACGCCCTGGAACACGGTGACGCGGATGTCGTGAGAGTTGGTGTGATGGACGATGACGGAATTTATATCGAAGACGATGGCCAGGGTATTCCGACGAGTGAACGAGACAGAATCTTCGACACTGGCTATTCAACGACTGAGGATGGGCCAGGTTACGGACTTCACATCGTCGAAAGTATCGCGGACCTTCACGACTGGACCATTCGTGTTACAGAGGGCGACACGGGAGGAGCTCGATTCGAGATACGCGGAATCACTTTCGTGGATCAGTAACCCGTCTTGTCCTGTGATGGTATCCTGTATCGGAAATACACTGAGTAGCTGATCCGATAGAGAGTGTTCGAAAGAACCACCTCAATCCCGGTATTCAGCAACCAGTATCTACGAATCTGGCTCTATTGAAATTTAAGAACCGATAGGATCGGCGTGAGAGGTACAGAGTGTGTATTCAGCACCCTGTCCGTATTCGTCTTACACCACCATCGGTCACATCACTCCTCACGAAGGTACGCGGACGCCTCACGACCACCTGCGCCTAGTAGGAGGACGCCGAGAGCGACGAACCAGACGATCTGGGTCAGCCCGAAGACGCCACCGCCGATCTCACCGAGTGCTGGAATCGCCGAGAGGATGCCTGCGGTCCCGACCACGAACCCGAAGTAGTTCACCAGTCGGTGGAGCGCGCGCGTCCGTAGCGCCACCACACTCACGAGCAGTGTCCAGAGACCACCGATGACCTCGTTACCGCCGCCCAACCCGTCGATGACCGGGCTTACTGCCAGCCAGACCGTGGTCGCTTGCGCCGAGTCGGTACTGTAGAGGTCGATGACTACGCCCGTCGCAAGGGTGGCAATCATCCCGCTAGCGATGACCAGACCGGCCCAGATGAGGCCGAATGTAGTCGTCGCACGCATCAACATTGGTGCGTCGGCTTTGAGGTGTTCGTGGAGCGCTAGAACGAGCCCCACCAGCACGATACCGAAGACCACGTAGATGAGCAGGTACATCGCGTACAGACTCGTCTCGTTCGCGACGAACAGTTCGACCTGTTCGAGCGCCCCGGTGACGCCCGCGAAATCGAGGATGACGAGGAAGTACGCGATACCGGCCACGTAAATGGCCGCTTCGGTGATCGCGGCCAGACCTCCTACGCGAAGGTAATTCCACCGACTCACACCGGTCGGCCGCTCAATACTTTCGACTGCTTGGTTAGTAGACGATGCCACTTTTATCACCGATGTTACAATAGCCGTCTGAGAAGATATCCGTGTCGAAGGTTTCTCATCCGCTAGTCAGACTGTCTTCATCCGTTCGGACGGTACAGGATACGCTCGTCACCGCACTCGACGGTCAGACAAAGACTGTGTCACTACCAGTCGGCCACGACAGTACAGCGGATTACGTGAGTGGATTTCGACCGAGCATCGTTACAATGCCGGCGAGCGCACTCAAGAGCGGTCGCTGAACAAACCACGGGATGCCAGCGAGACGCACGTCCGCACGGTAGTGAGAGAGGACTGCCACTATCACGAATAGATCCGGTTGGCCCCCTGCCCCGGCCTCGTAGAGCGCCCGAATTGCGGCTTCGAACTCGCCGGGCGGGCGGAGTGTCGTCCGAACGACGAGGGTATCGTCGCCGCGGTTTCGGATGCTATGGGCCTCTCCGGGTGCGATTGGCAGCGATTCTCCGGGGAGCAGGACGTAGGAGTCACTGCGAACCGTCACGTCGGCCCGACCCGCTATCACCTGCGAGCGTGCCTCCGATCGTGGGTGTAGACGGGCGGGCCCGCTGTCGGTTCCCGGCGGAAGAACGCCGTCCATGATCAAGTACGTCCCCTGTTCATCAACACCGCGTTCGAGGAACGTGATGGACGCCCCTGTTGACAGGTCTTCGATGGTGTTCGGATAGGCACCAGTGTCGATTTCTGGGGAACGCTCCGATTCTGACAACAGCTGCTCGTCTGGCAGTGAATTCATCCGTTCTATTACGACTCTAATGGTACTAACCATTCCGCAGGCTCCGTCAGATAACGAGGCAGGGGCCTTCTTCCCACCTTCTGTGTTCGGTACGGCGGCGTATCCGGCTGGTCACAGTCTGGTAGGTAGCATCCCAACCACATTCCTACGTGAGAAGTACAGCCGAGATTGGTGAACGGATTGTGTCGATCGAGACACGTCCGCTATACAACGTCGGCTGAACAAGTCCCTGTCGTGCTGTCGGGCGGTGGTTTCGAGAGCCAGTTGGTTACGCATCATTCCGTCCTCGTTCGTATTCTACGCGTTCGTTCGCCGTCCACACCACTCGTGACGAGTGTTCCCTTTTGAGCATCTGATGTGCTTGAAGGTCTGATGTGAGTAGGTTATGCTGGTTGGGCACCTCTAGAGACGAATGGCTGGAACATCTGTTACTCCAGATCAGGAGCGGAGCATAGAGTATCATCGACCGTCCACGACGGAGACGTCCGTCGGGCGAGCGAGCGTAATCGCCGGGCTCGCACTCTTGTTGATGACTGTCCTCGCTGTGTTCGCTAACTTCGTCGTGTTAGACGGACTCGTCACACCGGGGGATGCGACCGCAACAGCGACTGCCGTCGCGGAGGCCGAAGCCACGTTCCGACTCGGCGTCGCGAGCCTCTTCGCGGTCGCCGTACTCGATTTAATCGTTGCGTGGGCGTTGTACACCGTGTTCAAGCCGGTACACGCTGGTATCGCGCTCCTCTCTGCGTGGTTTAGAGCCGTCTTCGCTGGCATCTTCATCGTCGCGATCAGTCAGCTCATGAGCGTCCCGCAGCTACTAGGTGCGATCGGGTCTGGATTCACCACCGAGCAACAGTACACCCAGGCACTGCTGAGCATCGAGGCGTTTTACAACATATGGGATGGCGCACTGATTCTGGTCGGCCTCCATCTGGTGATGGTCGGCTATCTGCTGTACAAGTCTAACGCTGTTCGGTCGTACACTTCGGGCCACGTGCCGAAGGTATTGGGACTTCTCCTCGTTCTCGCTGGAGTTGGCTACGTGGTAGATAGTTTCGGGCGGGTACTCTTTGCTGGCTACACCTTCGAGGTAGCTGTGTTCACCTTCGTGGGTGAGGTGTTGCTGATTCTCTGGCTGTTCGTCTACGGGCGTCGAATCAGCCAGGAGGAGGAAAACATGGACGATGCGTCGGCGTCCATGATGACCTGAGACTGGAACTGACCGTTGGAGAAGTGATACGAGACCGGAACGTCACGTGGGTCTTGTTCACCGTGGTCGACTCGTGTGTGCGTACAGTACGAAAGAAGCCGTCCGTTCGCGATCGGCCGAGATATACACCTACTACTGTGTGACTCCGATTCTATCGCCTCCACTGACCGACACGCGCGCTGTATTCAGTCAAAGACCATATTATCAATTGAGAATTTCAACAGAACCACGAATATCTAAAGAATTCAACAAATCCGATTTCAGCAAATTTGAAGATCGAATCTCATGCCGATTTACACGCTTCCATGACGAGTTCGGGTGCGTCAACGAGTTGATTCACCGTATGCGCGCCTTTTCCCTTTCCGCGACCCTTTCGGTCCTGCTCGATCAACGAGAGGAACGCGAGTTCGGAAAGTAGGTCGCGGACGCGCCGAATTTTCAGCGGGTCAGTTCCCTCACGTTCACAGACTACTTCATAGGCGGAATACACCTGCTTCGAGGGGATCATCGCGTCATCGTCAGTCGATTGTTGCATCTGGAGGGCGAGCCCTTGGAGGAGATACTTCGAGTGCTCAGGTTGCTTCCCAATGAGTTCGGCTAGTCGAGCCTCTTCCTCGCGTTCGTGAGCTTCATCGACGTACTCAACGCGAACGTGGTCGTCGCCGTGTTCGTCGGCGATCTCGCCGGAATATCTGAGAATGTCGATCGCCTTCCGGGCGTCGCCGTGTTCTTTCGCCGCGAGTGCTGCGACCTTCGGGATCACGTCGTCGTCAAGGACATCTTCCCGGAATGCGTCGGCCCGGGAGTTGAGGATATCGCGTAATTGATTCGCGTCGTACGGTGGGAATACGAAGTCTCGCTCGGAGAGACTGGATTTGACACGCTCGTTGAGCGACTCCTTGTACCGAATCTTGTTGCTGATCCCGATGATTCCGAGTGTACTGTCTTGGACCTTTCCGGCTTCCGCCGCTCGCGAGAGCTGCATGAGAACGTTGTCGTCTTCGAGTTTGTCGATCTCGTCGAGAATGATGATACCCACGTCAAGAAGAGCATCGAGAATTTTCCAGAGACGGCGGTAGTAATCGGACGTAGAGACGCCCGACGCCGGAACGCTCACGCCCGTTTCGTCCTGGTTGTTGAACGATTCAGCGATAGTCCGGACGGTTTGTGTTTCTGTCGAGTCTTGAAAACAGTCGATGTAGGCGACGGCGACGTCGACGCCATTCTCGGCAGCGGCCTCGGTGAGATCCTGCGTAATGTACTTCGAGCAGAGGCTTTTGCCGGTGCCCGTCTTGCCATAGATCAACACGTTGTTCGGCGTCCCCCCTCGCTGGGCGTCCTTGATCGCGTTCGCGAGGTTCGCGAGTTCTTCTTCGCGACCAATGATCCGATCACCTTCGGGAAGGTGGCTCACACGAAGGAGCTCCTTATCAGCAAAGATGGGGTCGGGATCCCCGAAGAATGACTCCGTATCGCTCATGCGAAGTCGCACTCACCCGACCCATATCAATCTTCGCCACCGTCTTGCCGCTGTAAACACGAGTCCGTACTAGACGCTCCGGTGATGTATGGTTGAACCCCGTGGTTTCCCACGGTTTGAGGACCACGGTCTCATAGCGGACCCCTCGTTGCCGCTGTAAACGCCGTATCGGGGTCGGTCCCACACCCCGGATTGCCGCTGTAAACACGGATGGTGTCTGACCTCCAGATGAAACCACGGATGAAGCGGCAAATGTCGCCAGAGAAACGGTCAGCTACTCGATCTAGGAGAGAACACGACGGTAGCACGACGAGCGGTTCACGTCTTCGACGCCAAAACGTCGTGGCGTCTCAGTATGCCAAAAGCGTGGTACGGTAGCAAACAACACGCTTTGTCATAAAGCTACTGGTTGAAGACGAGTTGATGGCGAGGTCATGTGAGGAGGTTCTTTGGGATTTCACGTGAATGAACCGCTCTCTCGCCGTCTTACAGCGGCAACGAGGGGTCCGTCTCATCCGTCACGCCATACTGTCGTTCTGGGAGAGGGTTACAGCGGCAACGTGGGGTGTGTCTATTCGAACATCGTCTCCGTGTTTCGAGACGACTCTTTACAGCGGCACTCCGGGGTGCCGTCTACACGTCTCATCAAACCGCGATCGCCGGAGGTGTTTACAGCGGCAACGAGGGGTGTTTCATCGTGTCGCCTCGCTATCCCGATAGCGTCACCGAGTTTACTTTCACTTCCACTACGCCTTTGGCTCTCTCTTAACCGTCTGGCACCAGTAGGTAGAGTCGCGGCTCGGCCGGTCGCTATCGGCGCAACCCCCTACACGTCTCCCAGGTCATCGGCGCTTTTCTCGTCGATGGCCTATTCCCCCTCAGTACGTGCCTGAAAATCGTGGATCCGTGGAATGTAATTTCGAGTATTCGTCGAGACAATCGCTGTTGCTTCGTGAAAATGCCTTCACAGTAAGGGGGTGTGCCGAGGAGCGACAAACACCGGTGTTGCCGCATTGATACGCTATTTTGCCCTACATAATAAACACTTTGGACAACGTATCACGAATGGTAACACAACTCTATTTCGGCATGAAACTTGTCAGGGACCACTTTTACCATTTCATGTAACGGCGGATCAATCATGACGAATAAGTCTCGTGACACACTCGATTCAGTTCGATTTGCTGATCTCATCGATTCTGGTGACGACATCCCTGCGCTCGCGGATCGACTCAAATCGATCGCCGCCGCCGAACGCGACCAGGGACTAGAAACGACTGTCGACGAGCTGCTCGCACAGAGTCGCCGGAATGATGCCGCGTATCTGATGCCATCGGACATCGAGAAGGCCGAGTGGGTCGCCGATCTGTACGAGCGTGAAGACCGACCCGACGAGCACGCTCGCGACTTTCACTATCGGCTCGTCAGTGGGGAGTACGAGCGGCGCAACGGCGAGCCGTACGTGAATAGTGATACGTGCTGGAAAGAACTGAATGAGGCGTTGAAGTGGGCAAGGATCCTCCGGTATATCGAGCCCGGCGAGATGGAGAACACGCGGAATCACACCGTCACGCCGACTGCCTTTGACGATGTCGAGCGACCTCTTCCGGAGTCGGGGCCGAGTCTCGATGACGCGAGTACTGACGTCGACGTGGACGATGGGTTCCGATCACCGCGCATCCCACAGGAAGTAACACTCGCGCGGGCGTTGTTCGAAGACGCCGACGAGTTCATCGCGACGGCCGCGAAGATGATCGCCGATCAGACCTTCCGTCGGGTGTACTTCTCCGAAAGCGCCGAACAGCGGTACTACATCGAGATATGGTGTGAGAAATCCGGCGTCGTTCCCGAGGATCTGGCCGGCGAGTACGGGGCGACGATCCGCGAGTCCGGGCAGGGTGAGTTCTCACTCGGGATGGTCGAGGAAGCGATCACGATCGCGTCAAAACGCGATCAGGATCTGGCCGTGATCGTCGTGAGTGACTACGACGCCGCAGGAAACGACATGCCGCTTTCGGCTTCGCGAAAGCTAGAGGTCCTCGGCGCGCTCGATGACGTGGAAGTCGAAGTGACGCAGGGCGCGATCACGAAAGACCAGGTCGAAGAGTACGGCATCCCCGGCAACCCGTCGGCCTCGAAGGTACCGAAGGGACTGGAGGAGGGCGTCCGCGGGGCGAAAGGCTACGAGACGCAAAAAGAGCTGTTCCGCGAGTATGCCGGCCAATTTCCAGTGGAACTCCAGGGGTTCACGTCGACAGAGCCCGAGGCGTTCGAGGACGAACTGGAGTCGTCGCTCGCGACGTTTTACGATGCCGAGCTCGGCGACCGGATCAAATCGGAGGTTCGTGAGGCTCGCGAGCGAGCGCAACGCCGACTCGTCGACGCGTTCGGGCAGCACCGCGAGGAGATACAGACCGCGCTCGACAAATTACACCAGGGCCTCGATCGCTACGATGACGAAATGACCCCACATGTGAACGCCACGATCGACGGGCTTGAACGGCTCGCGGCTCGGGAGCAACAGGTGCGCGACGAGTGTGAGATTCGCGAGCGACGCGATCGCGTTGAGGACGTGGTCGACCGCGTGGATCACCGCGCCGTCGTCGCAGAGGTGGCCGTGCCGGTCCCCAACCCCGAGACGCCGGGGATTGATGATCCGATCCTCGACACTCGCCGGTCGTTTCTGGAACAGTTGAACGCGTACAAGCGACACAACATGCGCTCTGAAAGCGACGACGACAGCGGAGGTGGCGACACCCGAGAATAGGTCGACCTCGACGACAGCAAAAGCGGGATTGTTACTATTCCATAGTAACGATGGTTGTACGTGATAACCAGCAAAGGTCGGATTGACCCTTCGATACACACCGAAGAACTGTTTACCTCTTCTTGAGCAGGTTACGAGAGAATGGCCGACCGAGTGGATCTTAATCGTCTCAAATCACCTGGGTCTCTTCTCGTACTTGGGACGGTGGGGTTTATCCTACTCATTCTCACCTTCATCATCGAGGTCCGGATCATATTCGAGAATCCTGCGTTTGGTGATATCACGGATGTTTTTCGTGTATTTTGGAGTCTTATTCTCGCAGTGGCGACTCTTGGTTCGTTTGCTCTTGCTGTACACAGCTACCGACGCGACGATGATCCGAGTGGCCCCCCGACGCAATTCAGTGTCAGGGGCAGAAACCACGATATCGACTTCCATGTACACATTGGTGAATCCGATGACTCGGGTGAGTCAGAACAGCCTCAAGAAGAACATGAGGAAGCTGAAGAAGATAGCGAGGAACTGCGTCCAGATCCAGTCCCTGAGTCCGAAAAAGCAGAGGATTCAGACGAGCGTTAAAGGTCGATTTGTCGGGTTAGCCACTCTCGTGCGGCCGCCGAAAGCATGGCTTCCCACGAACTGAATCCCGTGTGCTTGTCAACGTATCTGTCAAATTCAGCCTCGTCGATCTTCTCAAAGTCCTCTTCTGATTCGACGGTCCAACGGCTTTCCTCGAAGAACTCAGAAATCGAATCGAAGTCCGTATTCGTGGCCATGAACCCGTCGGTGAACAGCTCCTCCATCGGGATGTCCTGCTCGACATCGAGGGAAGTGGATAGCTCGTCGAACTGATCAGCGAGTTCTTCGAACCCTTCGATCTGGACGCTCATACTCGGATAATAGCCGAGGAATGTATTAAAATACAGGGCTGTGGGTTTCCTACTCTCATTCCTACAGCGTTCCTCTGGGGTTGGTGTGAGCCACATCATGCTCTCTGGGAACGAGGATAACGATAATGGCGACGCTGTCGACGGCGTGTGACGCTTGTTACTATCTGATAGTAACGTGTGAATGTCGGAACGGTATCCGTTCCGGTACCGCTACCGGTATCGATATCGGTACTGTTGACGGTAGCGCAAGCGGTACCATGAGCGGTATCGATATCGGTATCATATACGGTACCGTAATCGGTATCGTCTATAGATGTGCTTGTGAGTTACTCTTAGACTGTATTAGATGGTGATTGTTGGCGGCCTGAAATCGAGTAAAGTCGTCGCGCGGTGATCGTGGGTGTCTGTGTGTCCCTTCGGAAGCAACAGAAACAAACGAACACCGTGGTGTCACCTGGGAATATTCTGAGGAACGGCCGCGCGAAGGATACTGCGTACGCGGGTCGTCCGGTCGCGCGCCTGAGATGCGAAACTGCCCTTCGTCTAGACACGGAATGGATGAAATTCGATGGTAGTGAGGCGTGCTCCAGTTGAAACCCCGGTTTCGTGTCGAGCGCGAAATGACGATCGCGCTCACCAATTCTGAGTAGTCATATTCCGCGAGGATTCCGATCGACCACAGTCGCGAAGGCGACGTTCTCCTGTGTCCGATCAATCTCTACAGTGACGTAATCACCGACTCTCGTGTCGGGGACGATCACGACGTACCCACGTTCGATTTTCGCGATCCCGTCACCTTGTTCGCCGATGGCCTCGATTTCGACCTCACAGCGATCGCCCTCCTCAACTGGCGGCCCTGCTGATTGTTGCGATCCTGCCGATGGAGATGTTGGCTGATCTGTGGATTCAGTCGATGTCTCCGCCGTCGACGACGACGAGATTACCGCGACTCGGTATGTCTCTCCAATTTCAAGAGAGCCGCTCTCGATTTCTCGTGCCGGAACCGTGATTTGATACTCACCATCTCGTTGCTCAATTGTCTCAGAATACAGTGTACGAAGCGACTCGGAGAGTTCCATTGTAGCGTTCGACAATCTATGCGTACCATCTTGATTCTACGGTACGAAATTCAGCCGATCAGGCGATCAAGTTTCTCCCAGTTGATTTGAATCGCCCGGTGGCCGACCTTCGTGAGCTTCCACGCGTTGTCGTGGCGTTCCATACAGGCGGCAAAGTCGTGTCGCTCCGACCGCCATCGACCGATCGTCCCCTTTGGGATCCCACACTGGTCAGCAACGTCATCGAGCGTTCGGAGGTCCTCCGGATCGGCCAATTGGACGCCCTCAAGCGTCTGAATCATATTCGAGCGCATTGATTTCATGTTCTTGCCGATCCACATCTCCAGCGGCTTCGGGACGTTGTTCTCGTCGAGGACACGCCGCTTCTCTTCGTCCATCTTGTCGTCCATGTTCTGAAAGGAGAGACTCCGCTCGCTGGCTTCGCGATCGCGAGTGAGCGAGAGGTCGCTCCGGATCGTGGCGTCGCGACGACCCTCGATGGCAGTTTCGATGAGCTCGGTCGGAATCGGGCCGGGGGGCTCGACGTCCTCGGCCGTCATCGTCACGGGAACGTTTTGTCGAATGTCCTCCCACAAGAGGTGCCACTCGCCGTTCTCGGGAAGGTTGTCGTTCTCGACATCGATCGGCTTCACGTAGCCCGATCGCGTGTTGATGTACACGTCCTTGTCTCGGTGAGCAGTGATCCACCCGGTGCCCCGACCTTCGTATACACGAGCGCCCCATGCCTTCGCGTAGCGGTCGCGCCAGTGTTCATCACCGAGTCCGAGCCCGCACCGTGCTCCGCGCCAGTTTATCGGCCAGTGTTCGTCGCCGTCGTTGATCAGCATCCCCCAGCCGACGTTGAACGACGCGAGTTGCTCCTTCTGTCGCGGCGAGAAGTTGTACGACCGGTCGAGCGTCATGATCTCCTCTTCGCCCAACTGGAGGAGGATCTTGATCGGCATGTTCGTCCGAACGGGCTTGTACACGTCGTTGAGTTTCTGTGTCGAGCCGAGCATCATCACGCGCCGACTCCCGCCTCGCGTGGCGATTTCGTAGATCGTCGTTTGGAGCGCCTTCACCTCGGTCTTGTACTTCGCGTTCCCGATGACCGACGGAGCGATGTCTTTGAGCTCCCGGATTTCGAGTAGCGCCCGCGGCAGCCGGGAGTTCTCGTCACGCTTCCGGAAGATGAGCCGGAGCCACAGATTGAGAACGATGTACTTGAGCGCCTCATTCCGCGGTTTCAGGAAGTTACAGTTGAGAACGGCGACGCGGTCCTGGTCACGGAACACCTCGCCGATGTCGAGGTTCGTGGTGGCGTCGGGGCCGGCGATCAGGCCCTCGCCGGCGAGCATCAACAGCGACTCAGCGGCGTCGTTGAGCGCCTTGTCGGCGTCCATCTCGTAGGTGACTTCACGCACCGTCGGATCGGCCTCGACGGCCTTGGCGTCCGTTACTTCCCCGCGGTCGGTGTCGTCCGCGAACTCGTCCTGTTCGAGATCGGTGACGGTGATCGTCGCTTCGAGTTCCTCGCTGTACTCTTGGAGCCGTTCGACGAGATGTTCGACACCCTGCCCGGAATCGAGAGTCTCCGAGAGCGCCTGTCCGATCCGTCGCATCGTGTTACTGTCTGCGGATTTGAGTCCGGCGAGCCGGATAATGAGCCGTGGCGTGAGGTCGTCGATCCCGATTGTGAATCGCGTGAAGTTGCTCGGGAGTACCTCGGGGACGCCCGCGGTGTCGGGGACGAACACCTCGCTGTCGTACGCCTTCGGTTCCTGTCCAAACTCTGCGAGGTTCTCTTTGATCGGGGCTTCGTCGTTCGGGATGGCCGTCATGGGCGTCTCGTTGCGGCCGTCATCGAGACAGGAGAACCACTTGTAGCCGTGTTCGTCCTTGAGATTTCCGCAGATACTCGTGATCGTCGAGTCTTTCCCCTTCCTCGGGAGGGCGATCACGAGCGCGTGCTCGCAGTCCTCGTGACTGATCGTGATCTCTTCGCTCAACTCGTCGAGCGTCTCGTCTTTGCCGACGCGCCGGCGACCGATCGGCGTCGGGTCGCCCTCGACGGGCGAGGTCGCACCGGGGATGTCGAGTAGTTCCATCCGCACCGGAAGGTATCGCGTCTTATTCGCATATGAGTAGATGTACCGGAGGGCCTTCGCGATCTGGACCTGGGTCTGAAACTCCTGTTTTGGAGGGGGCGTCTGTCCGGCCGCTCGGGTGTCCCGGTGGTCCTCGAACCGGATCTTCGTCGCCGTATCAAGCGTGTCGTCGTACGGGGAGAGTAAGTCGTCGATCCGGTCGTCGTGGATCAGGAAGTAATGGATCGTCTCCAGAACCTCGCCGGCGTCGTGTTTACTGTCGCCGGCGAGCGCGTTCTCGGCCTCGGCGATCAGGTTACGAACGACCGCCTCGATGGAGCGATTGTCGCGCTCGACGCGTTCGAGCAGGCTATCCGTGATTCGCTGGTCGATCGCTTCGGCGACGCTGATGGTATCCTCGGGTTGGACGCTACTCGCGTTACTGGGGTCGTGGTCGGTCGGTTCGGAATCGCTGGTATTGGAACTCATGAATGTGAATGGGTGGGATGAATAGCGGTGGGTCGCCCCGAGACGTGTCGGTCAGTCCGACAGCGACGCCTCAGGGGCGTGAAGGTCGACCGCCGGCAGGTCGAAGTCGGGTTCGTACTCCGGCTGATACAGCGACGAGAACTGCGCGTCCGTCGCGATCGCTTCGGGTGTCACGCGTTCGGTTCGGAGTCGGACGACCGACAGCGGCTTTGCGCCCTCGGTCGGCGTTTCGACCTCGACGTCTTCCTCGACGAGCGCGTACGGGACGACCGCGGCGTACGCCTCGGCGACGAGTCGAGGGTCGTACCCGACGCCACCGATCCGCTGAAGATCGCGGTCGATGACACGGTCGGCGAGACGGTTCTTCGGTAGGCGGGCCGATGACGACTCGGCCACCTCCTGAATCAGTCGGTCGCGAATCTCGGGCTTCTCGACGGCCTCCTCGTAGCCTTCTAGGTTCGGGAGGTACTGCTGGAGGTTCCGCGCGAACTTCTGTTGGATCGTCGGCGGGACGGGCTCGCCTTCGATGTGAGCGTGGGCGACCTCGGAGAGCGTCCACGCGAGTCGGAGCTCGTTGTAGTCGGCGTAGACGGTGCCGCCGACCCAGCCGTAGTAGGCGGTCACGTCTTCGGTCTCGACTTTCTTCGCGAGGACGGCAATATCGTCGTAGCTCGCTCGCTGGCTGGGGTTCCGAACGGCCTTCGCACGGCGGCGTCGCCAGTAGTGACTCCCGATGTACCACGCCGAGCCGGCGACGACTGCGCCGAGTGCGATCAGGCCATAGACCCACAGGGCGGCCCAAAACTGGACGAGAATGAGCCCGGCGAGCGCCGTAATGCCGGCCGGGATGGCGGCCGACCAGAAGAGATCGCGGAAGTCGATCGTACTCGCGATCTCAAGTCGGGTGAGGCGGGCGTGCTCACTGGGGTCGGCGTTAGCGCGATCGTGAAGCACGAGGTCGGTCTCGTCGGCAGCCTCGGCACTCGCGGCAGCGGCGTCAACGATGTCGTCATCGAGAACGTGCGTAGAATCCCATTCGATATCGAGCGCGCTGTAGGGCGTCTCGAAAGCCGAGAGGATGCGCTCACACGCGGAGTCGACGCTGTCCGCCGGCGACACCACGATGGTCGAACAACCGTCGGCCGTCCGGGCCTCGGCGGCGAGTCGGTGACACGTCTGTTCGGCGAATCCCGTTCGGGCGGCAGCCTTTGAGGCGGCTCGCGAGCGTTGCGTCACCCGGAGAACGGCGAACAGCAGGAGCAGGACGAGCGCGTAACTCCACACGCTCGTCGCGGCCCCGACCAACTGCGCCATGAACCACGAGGAATCTCCGCCGGCGTCGACGCCCGAGGAGAGTGCGAGAAAGCCAGCCGCCGCGAGGACGGCCGTCGCGAGCAGCATGACGAGCGCGCCGACGCGCGTCCCGATCGTATCCGACGGGCCGAGGACGAACAGGATCGCGCGTTCTTTCGCTCGCTTCGGGAGCGTCCGCGAGTTGGCTGCCTGATCGCGAAGCCACGGGATGACGTGCGTCCGAGTGAGGACGACCATCGTCTCGACGTACGAGCGCACGGCCGCCGAGGCGGTCCGTGCGGTCGCCTGTGCGCGTTCGGCCGCTACGGTGGCCCACGAGACGAACACGTCCTTTCGCGTCCGTGTGTCGTCGTCTATGGGTCCGACCGGGAGACCGGTCGAGCCGTCCGGATTCTGGTCAGCGGCTTCGGAGTCGTCAGCAGGACCGTCGGGGTCGACGTCTTCCGGTGAGTCGGGTTCATCCGGCGTCTCTTGGTCCGAACTCGTGTCGAAGGGTGTGAGCCCGTCATCGGATTCGGTATCGTCGTCGGGCGTGTTGCCGAACAGGTCGGGTTCGTCGTTGCGATCGTCGTCGCCGAACAGGCTCGGCTCGTCGTTGCGATCGTCGTTGCCGAACAGGTCGGGTTCGTCGTTGCGATCGTCATCGCCGAACAGGTCGGATTCGTCGTCGTGGTCACCCACGTCGTGAGGATCATCGTCGGCCATCAGTACGACGCCTCCTTCTCGCGGACCTGTTCGAGCAACGTCTCGACAGCGTCACGGGTTTCGGTGTACTCGTGGCCGAGCCCGTACTTCGCTTCCATCCGGACGCACGCCGCCCGGATACACGTCAACGCCTCCTGTGCGTCAGCGAGTCGATTCGTCGAGAAGGCTTTGGCGAGCCACGAGTTCTGGATCTCGTCGGGGTCGATAGTCGCGATCGCTGGCCGGGTCTCCCCGCCGTCCGTCACGGTCTCGCCCGACGGATCGTGTGGGCCGCGCTTTGCGAGTTCGGCGAGTTGCCGGACGGAGTACACGTCGAAGCTATCCCGCCAATACTGCGCCTGCTGATCGTTCACTTCGTCCATCTTCCCGATGTACTCCTCGTTCGACGCTTGGACGTGTTCGGCGAAGGCCGACCGGAGTTGCTTGTCCTTGCGAGCGGTCTCGCCGGCGTCGTTTTCGATCCGGTCGAGCATCCACCCGTGCTGCTGTTCGCGCTTGAACGCCGCGAGCGCGAGGGCCATGAGCGCGAGTACCCACGCGAGCGGGTTCTGGACCGCGAGGACGATGACGCCGAACAACTGTTCCGCGCGCTCGACGAGGAACGACTCGATGATCTCGACGCGATCTTGTTGCCACGAGTGGTACTCGATCAGGCCCTCGGGGGTTGCCTCGAAGCCGCGCTCCGTGGCGGGCTCTTCCATCTCCTCGATGAGCGGTTGGTACTTGGCGTAGTCCGAGGCGGCGACGCTCACCCCGGTCTGTGAGGCGGTGAGGCCGATCGTCTTGGTCGACCCATCGGCGAAGAACAACTCGATCTCGTAGTAGCTCTCGCCGTCGACTGGCGCGGCGTCATCCTCGAAATCGACGCGAAGCGTTTGCTCGCCTTCAAGCAGTTGGGCGTCCGCAGCCGACTGCGGAACGCGTGCGCTCTCGGCGGGGGCGGACAGCGAGAACACAGCGAACGGACCGGTGGTCGCGTACTCGGCATCCGAGTCCGTGGTCTCGACGCCCATCCACTCTTCGCCGAAGTCGACCGGCGTGATACGAAGGCCGGCGGCGGCACCGGGTGTGCCGTCATCGGCGTACTCGGCCGGCTGGTCGTCGTTGAAGTCGGGGTTCTCTCCGTCGCTCTCACCGGAGGACGTTTCGTTTGTCTCGGTCTCGTCGCCGGCTTGATCGTCCGTCTGATACACCACGCCGTCGGGAGTGTCCGCCGTCGGCTGTGCGGCGACCGCCCCGACGGGGAGCGTCGCCGTCACCACCAACAGGGCGGCCAGTAGCACTCGGTAGTTCATGTGGATCCTCCGTCGGTCGCCGCGGCCTGCCCGCTGCCGTTCCGATCCGTCTCGTTCAGATTCACGTGCGTCGACCGCTGCTCGGACGGCCGCTCCGTCTCTGAGGACGCTTGACTGATGATCTCGCTTACGTGCTCGATCTTGCCGAGCACCTCCTGTTCCTCCTTATACTGCCCGCTCTTGAGGCGGCGTTCGAGCTTTTCGAGTTCCTTTTCGAGGACGGCGACCGTCGACTCCAACGACGTGAGTTGGATGTCCTTGCGCCGGTTCGCCTCCTTCATGTCGACGAACTTGTCGTAGGAGAGTTCGATCGGCGACGAATAGACGTAGTCCGCTTCTACGTCGGGACTCTGCGTCGGCGTCTGTTCGGCCGTCCGCGTGACCCACTCGTTGTCGTCGATCGCGACCGCGTGCTGGGGAATCTGGTGTTTGATGGGCTTGCCCGGTGCGCGGTGCGTCCCGTCGAGCGTGGCGTCCTCGGCGACGTGTTTCGTCCGCCGGAACAGCCCGAGGACGCGCGTCCGGGCGTACTCGGTCACGACGGTGTTGCCCTCGGTGTCGGCTTCCATCCCGCTCACGTCGACGGGGACGGATTCGGTTTGGACGTCGCCGCTTTCGGTCTCGAACACGACGTGATGCCAGCCGACGGATTTCTGCGCCATGTTGACGCCGATGATCCCGACGACGACGCCCACCCCGACCTGCCCGGCGGTGATGAACTGGTCGGCGAACATCACTTCGGCGGGGGACCCGGTCCGGATGGTTTGGAAGGCGAAGACGGCAACGACGATGAAGATGCCCGCGATCGCCGTGAAGAGTACTTTTGCCGTCATCGAGAGCCCGCTCGCGCGAGCCCGGATGGGGATCGATGAACTCCCCTTGACGTGTGTCGCGTCGGGATCGCCGCTCTCGATGTGTTCGGTCGCTTCATCGAAGTCCTCGCGCACCTGTCGGCGAAGATACCACAGCGCAGCGAGGATGACCAGGACGGCGACCGTGACGGCTGCGATCGTCTCGATCATCAGTACCCGCCCCCGTCGTCGTCATCCTCGGAGAGATCGACTTTGACCTCCGCGCCGGGGCTGTCCATCATCCCCACGTCGATCTCGATGCTCAGGTAGATGTCCCACCCTTCCTCGACGAGTCCCTCGTACCGCGTCTCCCACTCCGAGATCCACGTCGGGATGCGGTGACAGTCGTGAAGGGTCGCGAGCCCGCGGATCTCCCGTTTGAACGCCGCGCCGTCGGCCGTCGATTCGGCGATCCGATCCAGCTCTTCTTGTGGCGATCGCCACGTAGTGATCGGACACCCCCCGCCGTAGTGGGGACACCCCTCACAGGAGTCAGGGAAGGCGTCGGTCGGGTCGTCGACGCCGTCGTGGTTGTACATCCGATATTCGGCTTCCATGCCGGAGAGTTGGTGGTCGATGTAATCCGAAACGGTGCTCGCCGGAACTTGGAGCGACCGCTGGATCCACCGGACTGCGCGGTGTTTCAGATCGTCGTCCTGAATGTGTTTGACTCGGCGTTGGAGCGTCTCGCGGAGCCATTCGAGGTTGGCTTCGAGACCGGGGCTGTTCATCTCGCTCATGTCGTCGATGTCGGGTGGTTCTGTGCTCATGATCTGGTTAGTCATCGGAGGGGGTCGGGATCGAGGCGCGTACGTCGGCCTCGATCGCGGGGAGATCCAGCGTCTCGCGGTCACACGTCGGTGGCGTGATCACGACGGCGTCGTCGACGACGCGGACGACGTACGGGTCGTGCGGGTCGAACGGGAACGCCGAGTCACAGGCCGTCGCGACGGAGACGTAGAACTGGATCGCACGGTTGACGGGCGTCACACGACCGGCGTCTTGAAGCATAGTCGGTGGCCCGCGGGTGGTCGGTGGCGATACGACTCGCTGGGTGGGTGTGTTCTGGTCATGTCGTGAGGAACAGGCCGCTACGGCGGTTGTAAGACGATTACAAATCTCCGGCGTTTAAAGAGAGACACGGCGTTACGGCGTGGATTAGGAGTTGCCATTTGCGAGGATCGCCCGCAGGCCGCCCTCCTTCTGGAAGCGTCGGTAGTTTCCCCGGGTGAGAAACCACGCGATCGCGATGATCAGGCCGCCGATTATCTGGAGCCCGCCGACGATCATGAACACGCCGACGAGCGTCCAGAAGACGCCCGTTACGGTGCCGTAGCCGGCAGTCGCGGCGACCGCCCCTGCGCCTCGCTGACGGAACAGGAGGTGACCCACGGCGAACGCGACGCCGATGGGAACGAGGATCATCAACAGCGAATTGAGCGTGGTCATCGATCCCTCTCGTCGTCGTTTCGTCGCATGGTGTCGCGGATCTTTCGTTGAGCCTTGGCCTGCCCGACGCCCGTCTGTCTCGTGCGAATGTAATCGCCGATGAACGGGAGGCCGTACCGCCCGCCAAGCAGGAGAAACGCGATCGCTGCGCCGATGATGAACCCGCCGGGGTTCGCAAATGAGATGAGGACGGCGAGCCCTGCGAGCGACCAGAGGAGCCAATCGGCCGTACTCGTCATGGATTCCACCCCCCACCGAACGGCCCCCAATCGAAGCCGTCGAACACGCTCGATCGGTAGCTCGTCACTTCGTAGCCGAGTTTCTCGGTGGCCGTCGGTTCGACCGTGAGGGTGACAGTCGCGGCCTCGTTGAAGGTGACCTGAATGGCCTCGACGTCGCCCTCATCGTTCTCGATCGGCCGGTAGAACACCGGCTCGCCCGTCCCCTCCGCGAGCGGCGTCGGGCGAGCGTCGGGTTTATCGCTGAGAGCGTAGGTAGCGTGCCATTCCTCGACGCGCTCGCCCGTCTCGGGATTCTGGAGGTCGACGGTGACGATCTCACCCTCGCTGCCGGTCACGTCGTATTCTCGCTGTTCGAGACGATTCTCTTCCCATAGTTGCGTGACGCGCTCACGGATCGTCTCGGCCGAGCGTTCTGCTTCGCCGGTCCACGAAAGGGATTTGACGCGGAGTTGACTCGGCGTGAAGAGCACGTCCGTCTCCGCGGGGACGACGACCGTCACCTGCGTATGTGTCTCCTCGGCCTCGAAGTCGTGATTGGCTTCCCAGTTGGCCGTCACGGTATCATTATCGACGGCCCGGACCGTTCCGAGCGTCGCCGGCTTGACGATCGCCTTGTCGAGTTGGACCTCGAAGGCGACGGCGTAGGAGTTCGGGTTTTCGAGCCCAAGTCGGACGAACGCGTCGTCGTCTTCGACGGTCGCCCGCGTGTTCTGTTTGGTTATCTGTGTGCTGCCGGTCGTGTTGGCGTTCTCAACGACGGCCTCGTCAGTTCGGAACTCGTCGAAGACGACCTCCATTTCCGGATTCAGGGTGTCGTCCTGTGCGAGCGTCCCGCCGGCCGCGAGGCCGACGAGACAGACGACGAGGACTGCCGTGAGAATCGCTCGAAACGTGTTTTGTGTCATGGTTCTGTGGTCGTTACTATCAGATAGTGACCTGAGTGGAGGGTGGTCATCGAGAGAATCGTCGCCGGAGTGTGCTGTACTGGTCGAGAAGCCACTCGTAACTCCGGATTCCGGCGTCGCCGGTGAGGAGGTTCGAGACGAACGCGTCGATGCGTTCGGCCGGGAGCGCGGCCCTCAACATGAAGAAGAGGACGAACGTCGCGAGCGCTGCGACGACGACCGATCCGGCCGTGAACGCCGCGAACACGGTGAGCCCGAGCAGGACGACGAACGCTGTGATCGACGCGAGTCGAGCTCCGGTTCGACCGCCGCTCCGAAGCCACCCCCGGATGTCGACTGATGGGATAGAATCGCGCCAAGTCATACGGGCCGGTCACCTCGGGAGTTCGTGAGCGGCCACGCCCGGTCGACCGGCGGTATCAGACGGGCTGCGCCGATCAGGAACGGAAAGAGGAAGATCGGCGCGACCCACGTCAGAAATCCGATCGAGACGATGACGAGCATGACCGCGAGGACGATACTGGCCGTCATTTGCTCGTAGGGCGTCGCCCGGTAGCCGAGAGCGCGCGGGAACTGGATCTTGACCCACGCCCACGTACTCGTCAGTTGCTCCCAGATCCACGGTGGGATCAGGTCCTCCGGGGTGGCCTGTCCGAGTACGTCCCGGAGATTCGCAAGTGTCTCGGCGGCGAGTCGGAACGGGTAGGCGACGATGGCCCACACCGTCGCGAACAGCGAGGCCATTACGAACTCGCCTCGTCCTCGAACCCGTCGAAGCCGTCATTGAGGAGTGTCGATTCGGCGTCCGAGCCGAACGGACCAGCGTACCGCGAGAGCACGCCCGCGTTGTACGCCCGGTCGCTCGCGATCGGCTTGTCCTCGGCGACGTACTCGGAGACGAACCGCTCCGTCTCGTCCGCGGTGTTCGTCGCGAGGAAGCCCGAGAATCGGTGCTCGTAGTCGACTGCGCCGTCGTAGCTCTCGCGTGCCGTGAGGCTCGTCCATTCGCCGGCGTCCTTGTCGTACTCGAACACGAGGAAGATGGACTCCGAGAGCGCGTGGTCTTCGTCGACGAGTCGGAGCTCGTGAACGGTCGTCGTGTCGACCGTCGCGTTCTCCGCGTCCGTCTGATTGTTGAGGTACGCGACGATCTGCGTCGAGTTGTTGTTGAGTGTCTCGCGGGTCGTGGTGGCCTCTGCGCTCAGATTCGGCGGGTCGGCCCACGGCGTCGACTGTGACGCCTCATAGGAGACGCGGTCGGCGAGCCCGCCGCCGACGCCTACACCCCACGAGCGGGCCATGTCGAGCGTCTCTTCGAGTCGGTCGGTCAGCGTGCGATTCTCGTCGGTGTCGTCGTCATCGGACCAGAGGTCTCCGAACGGGCTGTCCGTGGCCGCCGCGGGCGCGACCGCGACGGTGGACAGCATGAGGACCGCGAGTCCGACTGCGACGACTCGGGTATGAAGTCGTGTCATGGATTGAGGAGTTGGTGAGCGACGATCGCCCCGCCCGCACAGAGCCCGAGAGCGGCGAACAACGCGGTCGCGCCGGGCGTCGCGAGCGTCGGCGGCGACGCGTAAAGGACGACGAGTCCCGACCCGAGCGCGGTGAGCGTGCCCGGGAAGGCCACGAACGCCACGAGGGCGATCGCGGCCAGTTGCCGGGGCGATCGGTTGTCGTCGCCGGCGTGTTCGTGTGACATCGTCGAGGAAGGCGAATCGTCGGTATCTGTGTGTGTTACCACGGTTTGATCCAGTGGTACAGATCGTAGCACCGCCAGTAGACGCGTCTCACGACGGTCCCGAGGCGGCTCTCGTGTGCTTGATGGCCCGAATCCGACCGGATCCGGGATTTGAACCGGCCGCGGTCGTCTCGGTCTGGTCGATTCGGCATGGGTAGGTGGTCACCTCCACACCCGCCCGCGGCGTCGCACCGCGGCGTCGGCGTGGGTACCGAAGCGGGTCGCCGGTGGACGTTACTATCAGATAGTAACGATCAGCCGGCCGGGTAGGGGATTTTGACTGTTGGCGTGCGATACACTGCGTGTCGGCTCAGATCAGGGCGTCCAGCCCATCCAGCCTGGCCAGTCCTCGACGCCGAAGATCCAGAGGATCAGATCGTAGTTCCACACGAGCGTGGACCGCGCCCACGGTTTGAGGAACTCCATCCGGCGATTCACGGTCAGCTTGAGCGTGATGTCGCCAAGGAAGTACACCGCGCCGATCACGAACGCGATCGTCGCCGGGATCCACCCGAGGATGATGTACAGCACGGCCATCCCGAGGCGTGCGAGCGCCCACGCTCGATTCGAGCCGATGCTATTCTCAAGATTACCAAAGGTGCTCATTTCACACCCCGGCCTGTCCGAGAACGAAGGCGTTGTCCTCGTCGCTGTCGTCGTCACCGAACGGCCCCCAACTTAACGAAGGAATCTCCCACGAGAACGGCGAGTCCGCCACGCGGAAGGCGTCGAACCACCCGAGGTCCGAACTCAGCGACCGAATGCCGAGTTCCGAGCCCTCGTACGCGCTCGCGACGCTGGAGACCTCGACGTCTTCGAGGTCGGTCGCCGGCGTCGTCGCGAACGTCACGTCAACGCTGTCAGCGTTCTCGTACTCGTCGCCCGTCGTGAACTCGATCTGGTCAGTCGAGGAATCGTACACGGCGTAGGAGTCGCCATCTGAGAGGTGGTCGGCACGTTCGTTGTAGCTGATCAGCGCGACGCCCTCATCGTGGGCAAGCGCGAGGCCGTGGATGATGTCACCATCCTCGGCGTCCTCGGTGGCGGCGTCGATCTCCTCGGAGACGCCGTCATCGCTCGCAAAGACGGTCACTGTCGAGTTCGCGCCGTTGATTCCGCGGGTCGCGGACACCTCGTAGCTCGTCTCGTTCTCAACGTCGCGGTACTCCGCGAGCCACGGCTCGTCCGTCTCCGTGGTCACGTCGAGCACGTTCGGCGAGTCGATCTCAGCCGCCGAGATGTGGATCTGCGAGCGGTCGGCCTGATTGTCCAGCGTCACCGTGAACATGTTGGCCGGCGCGTCAGTCGCGTCGAGGTTCTCCACCGCGAACGTGACGTTCGCCGTGTCGTTGTAGTCCACGCCGACGCCCGAGTAAGCACCCTGCGTGACGTTGAACTCGTAGGTGCCGGGCGTGGAGTCACCTGCCGCAGTCACTACGGTGAAGGCGTCGCTGTTCGAGTCGTACGTTTCGAGCGTCGCGCCATCGTGGCGGACTTGGAGTTCGAGGTTGTCCGTATTCGCCTCCAGTTCGAGCACGTCGCCCATCGAATCGTCGGCTTCGTATGTGACCGTCGCGTCCTCCGAGAGCGTAGAAGCGGACGTGACCGACGCCGTATCACCCTGCGTCACCGTGAACGTCCCTGAGGCCGGTCCGAGGTCGGTGCTCGTCGAGGTGTCCGTGAGCGTCACATCGACCGAGTAATCGCCCGTGTTCTTGGGGTTGATGACGCCATCGAGCTCAACGTCGGCCGTCTCGGAGGTCGCCCCATCGAGTGTGTACGCCGTATCGAGGGTGAGGGTGAGCGTCGTGTCGTCGACGACCTCGACGTTCGAGACCGTCTGAGCCGTTCCACCCCACGTCACCGTGGCGTCAGCGGCCGACACGTCGGTCACGTCGGTCGCTTCGTAGTCGATCGTCACTTCATCGATATCCCCAGTATCCGTGTCGTCGCTGAAAGACACGGTATGGGTGGTCGTTGCGCCTGTGCCGCTGTCGGTCGCCGAAACTGTCACCGTGCTCACGGCCGCGGCCGGGGCGGCGAACGCGCCCAGCAGCATGACCGTTGCGAGTGCGACAGCGACGGCTATCGTCGTGGATTTCGTATTCGTGTTGAACATCGTCTTCAAAACCGGGTGGTGAGCGAGCGATACTGGTGATCGTTAGAAGGGGGTGGAACGGGCGGCGGCGGTCGGTCCCACGCTCCGTAGGTTCGGTTGATCATGGTGTGTGTCGGTGACTCAGCGGTTTATCTCCCCCGAGCCCGCGATATCGATGTACTGCCCGAGTCGGAGGTATAGTTGCGCGACCTGGTAGTCGGTCGTCGATTCGTCCCACCACGACCCGCGGTCCTGTACGGTGCGAGGAGACCACACCGCCTCATCGGCCGTCGGGTCGAACACGCCGCGCGTCTCCCACGTCCGGAGGTGTGAGGCATCGGCGTCGCCCTCGACATCGAGGAACGTCACCGGCTGGTTCGGCGTCCCCTCGACGACGGCGTAGTTGTGCCATGGCGCGATGATCCGGAGTTGAACGTGCGTCTCCTCGCCAACCGCTCGCGAGCGAAGGGCTCGGGTGAGTCGTTCGCCCTCGATGGTGTCCGCGAGGTGGTGATAGAACGTGTACGTCACCCGGTCGATCGTGCCGTCCGAATTGACCCGAACGATACACGGCTCGGTGTCGCCGAGATGACTGTCCTGGTCGAACAGGATGCCATCCTGAAAGCTCAGCCGATGCCAGTAGTACGCGTACTGGTGGTCGCTGTCGTCGTACTGGACGCGGTGAGCGAACAGGCCGATCGACTGTTGTATCGTCTGTCGATCAGCGATGAACGCCGGCCGGTATCGCTGGAGCCACTCCTCCGGGTAGTCGATCGTGATTCCGTATTGGTCCTCGCGCTCGGCCGTCGTCGGTGTGCGGTCATCGGTGTTCTCAGTCTCGTCCGTGTCGTCATCCCCGCCGAGGAACGGGAACCAGCCCGGTAGCAACGTGAGGCTGGCGGTGCCGCCGCTCGCGAGGAACTGGCGTCGGGTTCGTGTCATGGATACCCTCTAGAGTAACGTCGCGATCCAACTCCCACGGGCGGTCGCCTCACTCCGGAACATGTCGTCACGAAGCTCGGCGTCGCTCGTGAGCACGTCCGCGGGCTCGTCTTCGGGTTCGTCGTTCTGGAGTGCCGCCTGTATGTCGAGCAGGCCGTGCTTGGATTCCGCGGGAGCGAGGTTCGGGACGGGTCGGGCCGTCTCGCGAAGGCGCTCGCTCGGGTTCTCGACGCCCTGTGCCGCAAGGAGTGCGGCCGCGCCGGCCACGTCGGGGGCAGCCATGCTCGTCCCCGAGAGCGTCGTGTCGCCGCCGGCGAGCCGCGCCTGTTGGGCCATCCCCGGCGCGGCGATATCGACTTCGACGCTGCTCGTCTCGCCTTCCGAGAAATTGATCGTCCCCGGCGAC
This sequence comes from Halorubrum aethiopicum, assembly GCF_001542905.1. NCBI lineage: Archaea > Methanobacteriati > Methanobacteriota > Halobacteria > Halobacteriales > Haloferacaceae > Halorubrum > Halorubrum aethiopicum. The sequence goes on from NZ_LOAJ01000002.1 coordinate 57,878, forward strand.
GGGCCGACGTTCGCGAACGCCGCGCTTCGAACTGCGGTCGGGTCACCGTCAGAAGGTACGTCCGTCGCGCTCACGGCGAGCGTGTTCGGGTCGGCTGCGGGGTATGCGACGAACCGCGAGACCATGCGGTCGTTCCCTGATGCGACGACGATCGTGTTGTCGAACTCGGTCGCGTACGCGATCGCGTCCGCGAGTTCAGCCGAGTACATCGGCGCACCGAGGCTCATACACGTCGCGTCCGCGCCGGCGTCCGTGGCCGCCCGAACCGCGGTGGCGATGTCGGCGACGGCCCCCGAACCGTCCTCGTGGTCGAGCGCACGCCCGATGAACAGGTCGGCGTCCGGCGCGACGCCGCGGTCGGGTTCGGCCGCGCTCGATGCCGCGGCGGCCGTCACCCACGACCCGTGTCCGGAGTCGTCGTTGAGGATGTCGACGCCCTCCTCGGCGACCGTCGGGTCGCCCGCGGCCGTGAAGTCCGTCGAATCCTCGTGAACGCGGGATTCAGTCGTCGTCTCGCCGTCGACGTCGACGGTTCGCCCGTAGATGCTGGCGTCGTAGGTCAACCCGGTGTCCACGACTGCGAGGAGGGCGTCCGTTCCGTCCTCGCTCGTATCGTTGATCACCTCCCGGCCGGCCTCTAGCGTCGTCGTCTCGGCGTCGAACGCGATCGCCGACTGCTCGCTGTCGTCGTCGCCGGCCTCGAACTCGGTCGGGTCGAACGGCTCGTCCTGCTGGATCGTCGTGAGGATCAGCGACTCGATCCCGGCGAGCTGCTCGAACTCGCGAGCGTCGATCGGAAGGTTCGGCGTCTGGACCAAACTCGTCACGACGTTGAGGTCGGCCGCCGCCACCCACGATTCCTCGGTGATTCCGCCGCCGAGATACCCGCCGGCGACCGTCGCGATCGGAGCTCCGATCGTGACGGTGCCGCCGTCGCCGCGCTGGTGCTGGTACTCGCGAACGAGCGTCACGTCCTCATCCTCGTTCGCCCAGTCGGTGAGCGCGGCGTAGTCGTCGTCGCTGTCCGCCCGGAGCGTCCACGACGGGTCGGTCGCGTACCGCCGGATGGAGTGCTCGAACGTCCCGATCCTTGCCGGCCGCTGCGCTTTGATGAACTGCTGGGCGAGCGGGGTGAGCGTTCCGCCGCCGATTCCAAGGACTCCCGTTCCGAGTCCGATCGGGAGCGTCGTTGCGCCTGCCGCGCCTGATCTCAGGTAGGTTCGACGTGTGACTCGGTGGTCGTCGGTCGGCTCGCTCCCGTCGGTGGGCTGGTCGCTCATGTCATCACCCCCGTCGGCGCGGCCGTCATGTCGCCAGGCCCGAACACGATTTCGCCGGGCGTTGCCTCATCGACGGCTGGCGTGTAGGTGGACATGGTGAGGATGGCATCGCTCGGGGCCGCTGGCAGCACGATCGCCGCGAACGGAAGATCGATCCCCCAGATCGCAATCTGGTAGCTCGCACGATCAAGCAGCCCCGGATCGCGGTTGACCTGGACGGTCGCCGTGCCGTCGGCCTCAGTGTAGGTCTCGACGACCTGGTGTTCATCTCCCTGCTCGGACGTTCGCGTCTCGAACGCCCCGTATGGCGTCTCTTCATCGGCGGTAATCGGCTGGCCTGCCTGTCGGAGTACGAGCGCGTCCTCGATGTCGAAGTTCGCACGTACGCGGAGTGAGACGTGCCGGTCGACCGACTGCTGGTTCGCTCCCGAGACCACCGACACGTCCAACCGATCGACATCGAGCTGTTGTGCGCGGATATCGAGCGTCGTCGGTGACTCGCCACCGGGTGCCTGTGCGACTAGTTCGGCGTCCTCGCCATCGACGCTGATCGACCCGCTTTCGAGGCCATCCGCTGCCAGCACGAACTGCCCGCCGATGCCGTCCGTCACGCGGATGGTCGGCGGGTCCGACCGTGGTGTCTCGCGAACCTTGACCCGGACCGTCTCGGTGAACTCCCCACCGATGTCGTTCGTGTACGTCATCCGGATCGTGTGCGTGCCCGTCTGCTCGGGCGTCCAGCGGAAGCGATCGTCTTCTTGTGAGACGTTGAGTTGTTGGCCCTCCGGGCCGTACACGACTGCGTTCTCGGCTCCGGCGAAGCCCTCATCCGACGAGCGCACGCTCATGCCGACCGTCTCGCCGACGCCCGGCCGGAGCGCGCTGATGTCGATCGCGTCGATTTCGGGGATCGTCCCCTGATACGCGGGGTTCGTGATCGAGTCCCGCGACGTGCCAAGTGCGCCCTCAGTCGAGACGCCCTTCACTTCGAGGTCGGCGACGGCACGGTCATCCGAGATGTTGAGCCCCTCGACGACCACCTGGTCGCCGCCGAGCACGCTCGCCGATTCGACGCGCCAGTACTCGTCGCTGATCGTCTCCGTTGAGCCGTCCTGATAGTGTGCGAGAACCGTGATCGCGTCCGGGTTGAGGTCTTCGGCGAACGGGAACTCCGCGAATATCTGGCCGCTGTCGACCTCCGAGGTCGGTGGCTCGGCAGCCAGTTGGCCCTCAACGTCCGCAAGTGCCTGCTCCATCGCGGAGAGTTGTTCTTGGAGGTCCTCGTCAGTCGTGTTCTCGGGCGTTTCGAGTTCGCCAACGAGTTCCTCGACTCGGCTCTCCAGTTGGTCGTTCTCCTCGACGACCTTTTGGAGTTCTTCCGAGCGTTCCTCTTTGATCGCTCGCTCCATGTCCTCCAGTTCTCCCCGGAGTTCTTCTTCCGTGAGATCGCTCGGATCGTCGAGTTCGCCGCTGATCCGATCGAGGCGCTCGGTGAGTTCCTCGTTGGTCCCGAAGCGGTCTTCGAGGTCATCGAAGCGAGATTCGAGTTCGCTTTCGTTGAGCCCGCCGAGGTCCGCCTGTCCGATCAAGTCGCGGAACTGACCTTCCAGTTCGGCCGTGGACTCGTTGAGGCGTTGATTCAGGAGGTCATCGATCCGTTGCTCGTAGTCCTCCATTCCGGAGAAGCGCCCGATGTCGACCTTCCGCAGTTCGATCGTGACGCTCTCGTTCTCGCCGAGGTCGTTCGTGTTGAGACGTTGTGGCCCACTCGGGAGATACACCGCACCGTCGTACCCCGCTTCGGCGGCGTCACGCAGGTCGCTCGCGGTGATCTGACTCGGATCCTCGGCGTTGAAGAAGCTCGCGTCCGGTCCCTTGTACGCCTGAATCGCCACCTCGCCCTGCGGAAGCGAGAAGTCCTGCGGGACGCCCGATGCGTTCGTGAAACCACGCTGGCGCGTGAAGATCCCGCTGTCGAGGCGATTCTGGAGGTTCTCGGCGCGTTCCGAGAGTTGGCCGGCTTCGGTTTCGAGGTTCGTTTCGAGGATGTCTGCGGCGTTGCCCACCTCGATGACGTATCCCGGCGCGTCCGAGCCCTTCACTGAGACGCGGTAGTAGCCATCCGGAACGGTTGTTTGTGCGTAGTCGTGCTCGAACGTCGTCGGCCACGCACCGCCCGAGTACGTTTGCGTCGCGTTGATCTCTCGGGACTCGATCTCGTCACCGAATGCGTCGAGTTTGGTGAGCTCGAACGTCGCATTGCTGTCGACTGACCCGACGTGTTGGCTCGTCACGCCGTCGTCCGTGAATCCCATGGCTGCGCCGTCGCTCGGGTCCCACGCGTACAGGTAGATGGATTCTCCCGACTCGTAGGTGAGTCTCGGCTGAAGGTCGGGTGAATCCACGTAGCCCGCGAGGCCCATGTCGGCCTCGGTGTGCGTGGTCGGGTAGATCCCCGTGGGCTCGCCGTCGGAGAAGATCGCGTCCATGTTACCCGGCGAGAGGTCGTACTCCTCGAAGGATTCAGGGACCGGATCGGTGGCTTCGTCGAGAAGGCGGTCGGCTTCGGCTTCCGCAGAGGAGATGGAATCGCCGAACTGGGCTTCGATTTCGTCTTGGTCGGCTCGGTAGGCCTCGACGGTGGCGTTTTGGATCGGATCGCCGTTTTGGTCGGTGACTTGTGTTTGTGGACCTTCTCCACCACTATTTGCCCCAAGACTCACATCCTCACCTGTCGCAACATCAGTCAAGTCAGAAGCTCCATATGAATTTGTCCACTCAACAGTTTTAGTGTCCATATTATAAGCTCTCAAACTGTAGTCATCACCTGGTTCAGTGATAAACACAGTATTTTTGTCTGAAAGAATTGCTGAGGGTCCATTGAATTTAAGACTTCCAGAACCGCCAGTTGAATATCTATTTAACAAATCACCAGCAGGACCAAATTCAAGCATATTTCTTTGTTCATCACTGACAAATTCAGTATCACCAGGATAAATTATCCGTTCCCCACCATCTGCCAAAAGCATACTAAAACCTTCTTCATACCCACTATCCTCAGTCAAATTCTCATAGGTCCAGGCCTCTGTACCAGTTTCTAAATCATACGCTAGAAAATCTTCACCGTTATCTCCAGTAAATGAATATACTTGCTTCCGTACTGGATCTATTTTAGATATATATCGATATGATGGCATTGTAAAGGATAAAACATTTCCGTCATATATCTCAGTGGAATCACCACTATTTACAGAAGTGTATCCATCAGCATAATCGATTCCATTTACACCGTCTCCACTCCCTCTGCGAAGATTCGTCAAAGTGTTTCCATTAGAAGTGGACACATGCTTAACATGTCCATTATCTGTTCCTATTGCGGTTAAAGATCCATCTTTATTGATATCTAATGCTGTGATGGTATCCGTCGTTGAGTTTGCCACAGTATACGAACTTAATGTTGATCCATCTGTGGCATCTAAAGTATGTATATCATATCCACCATTCACAATCAGTTTGTCTTCGTCGGGGAATTTTTTGATTTGCGTGACATCATCGGCACTAGATCCGGATATTGTTGTACTCCAAGCAAGTGATCCGTTATTTGGATAAACAGCATAGACTTCAACATTTGTTTGATATTCACCGGATGACAAATATACTAAATTGGCTGTGTTAACTCCAGAAGATTGGGCACTGGCTGTACCACTATATTCTGAATCATCAATTGGATGCGTCCCAACAAACGCCACCGCCCCTACCATGCTCGTCACCATGAGCACTGAGAAGGCGACCGCGAACACATCCTCTCGACGTCTGTGAACCTGGAGACCCGCGGCCCGAACCGACGACCGCTCGAAGGCGACGACGTAACCACAGAACACACCCACGAGGACGCCGACACCGACACCAATCGCCGACACCACACCCCCATCCAAACCAACCCGAACCACGGCCCCGACGTTGCTCACAACAACAGCGATCCCGAGCGTCGCCGCGACCCCGAGCCCGATGATCTCACCGCTATCCATCGACCGAACCACTACCGTCACGACCGCAACCAACGCGACCTGCGTCGCGATCAGCCCCCACGGGCCACCGACTCCAAGAGCCATCTCGATGACGGGATTCGCTTCCGAGAGCCCCGCTGAGAGCGCGAGACTCGTCGAAGCGGCATCGAGCGCCGCGAGTGTGACGACGACGAGCCACAGCCCGGCCCCCCGTGTCGAGGTGCCGAGCGCGTCGGCAACGTGATCGAGTACCCGAGCGATGCGACTCTGCGATGACGTACTACTGGTGAACATGACTGGAAACCTCCGTTCTGCTACCTCTCGGCGATCAGCCACCGCCGAGACCGTGAACGCCCCGGCCCGGACTCGAACCGGACTGCCTGCCGGACGGGGTACTAGTCGTCAAACCACTGTATCGCGAGGACAGCCGTCACTCCCGATGAGAAAACCGCGTATGAATGTGACCCGGCAAAACGGACACCGTACCGTGTCATACCGGCACAACCCCCTTACAAGTTGTGTCGCTCAATATGACACGGGTCGGGACGCCCGCTCACCGGGTCACTACCATATCATAAATGGATTCCTAAAGGTGTTTGCGATCGGTCCGCTCGACGCGACGCCGTTGGGCGGTCAGTAGTTCCCGGTCGCGACGAATTCTCGGATCGAGTCGTTGCCGAGTATCTTCCGGACGATCAGCTCGCAAATCGCTGAATCGCTCCGGTCGCCACGCGCTTTCAATTCGGCAGCGAGTTCGAGGGCGGCGTCACACTCGTCGTCTAACACCTCGGTCTCGATCGCGGCAATCAGTTCTTCGACGAACGACTCGAACGCGTCCGCCGGGAGGTCGCGCGGGATCCCGCCGAACACGAGGTAGCCATGGTCGGGGTTGAATCGCCACCGACTCGTCGACGGCTTCCGTGCGGCCGTTTCCGTCTCGGGCGTCACGAACCCCGACGCTGGCGGCGGGTACTCGCTCGGATCGCTCAAGACCACCTCCCTGTTTGCGTCGTGAAGCGCCCACTCCGCGTCGGGGGGCTCGTTGAGCGCATACGGACACAGCATCGTCGCCTGCCCTTTCTGAAGCGTCGCGACGATCCACTCGTCTTTCGAGGTGCCGCGATCGAGTCCCTGTAAGTGGTGGTCGTTGCGCGTCTCATCGAGCGGCTCACGCTCGGGATCGTACTCCTCCTCGACGCTTGCGAAGTAGTTTTCTCGCGGGTACGGTGACTCGCGCGTGCCAGGTGGTCGGCGTGACGATGTCTCTCCAGTGCGTTGTGTTTCGGACATGGTAGGGGGTTGTGCGACGGCGTTGCGCCGTCAGCGGTTGAGGGGTGCCGTGGCTATTCGTCCGAGAGCAGAGTCGGCCCGTCACCCGATGTGACGAGTTCCAGCCGACCGAGCCGGCGGCCACAGTCGGCGGGCGTATGGGGGTTGCCGTCTGCCTCTCAGTTATCTTGACTGTCACGGCCATCGTACTTAAAGCCAGTCGTGACAACCAATTCGCGGGCTCGTGTGTAGGCGATCAGCGATCGGGTCAGTAGGTTACTATCGTATCTGAGAGGCAGACGGCATCTCCAGTCCCAAATAGTTCTATTGGAGGAATACCCAACACAAGGAAGAAGGCCGCTCAACACGGCGATCTTGTTGAGTCCCATCCGTCGACAGTCGGTAGCTGATCTACCCACGAGAGTCGAGAGTGCGATATGAGTATGATATTTCTTTTTCCGTTTTTCGGCCGGTTGGTGGACCAGCCTATAATACGGTGGGGTGCCTGCTCTTGGCGTGACGGGTTCGTTCATCCGCTCAAAGGCGGCTTTGCGGTGTGTGATTTCCGAGACCACGTCGGGCGTAAGCCCTGTGCCCCAACCGCTCTTACTACTTCCTTGAGCCGGGTGCTGTTGATACACCGCTTTTCGCCTATCTCGACGTGGCCGCGTGGACGACTGCGGTCCGTGTCCATGCATCCAAGCCAGCGACGCACAAATCGAGCTTGTCGGCGGGCAGGCTGAATCCCGGTAGAATCAACCGGGACGCGGGGTGGAGTGCCCCGTTGCGAACGATGACATATAGCCACGTCCGCTTACTAACACCGTGTACCCGAAGTCCTAAGTAACTTACTGTCTTACTTAGTGTATGGTCAAACGGATCAATGTCGCACTCGACGATGAGGTCCACGAGCGCGGTACTGAGGTAAAAGACGCGCACGGGTGGACGTGGGAAGAGTTCATCGAAGAGGCGATAGACGAGTTCGATGATGAGTAAGGCGGCGCAGTCCTCGCTCACCAAGTTTGCCGCCGGTACCACAACCGAGGAGGTCGTACAGACAGCCGTCCTCGATCTGGGAACGAGTAACCAGAAAACCGAGCTTGTGCGCGACGGCATCGAGGAGTTTCAGGCAATGGCGTCGTACATCGGCGATATGGTGCCGTCGATCCCCGAACCCGAGCGGTACCCCTACAACAACGTATTCTACCAACTCGTCACTGGGGAGTTCGAGGATCGAGCGGTAAAAGCGAGCGTGGCACAGAATGCGGCCCACCACGCCGTCGATATGTTCACGTCGCACGCCCAGCGCGGCGACCACGGGGATCGCCCCGATCTTGGAAACGGTTCGTTTCTGAAACTCACCAACCAAGACTTCGAGCTTGTCGAGAACGACACGGGCTACGGGTTCAAGGCGTCGTTCATCAGGTACAATCCGATCTGGTTCCACGTCAACACGACACCTCACTCTCGGGAGTATCTCGAACGCGTATTCGATGGCGACGCCGACACCGGTTCGTGCGTGCTTCACGTCACCGACGACGGAGACGTACGCGCACATTTGGCCGTGAAGTGGCCGGTAGAAGTGTATGAACCGCATGACGTCTCGACGCACGTCGGCGTCGATATCGGCGAGAACGTTCTGTACGCGGCGGCTGCGGTCTCGGGCGACGGCGTGGCGGGCGTCAAGATGGAGTCGGGCCGGGAGTTTCGCCATCACCGGGAACAGCTCCAACAGAAACGCTATCGCTTGAGCGAGAAAGGTGACCTCCGGGGCGTGAAGGCGTGTCGGGGCGACATTGAACGGTACACCGACCACGTACTCCACACGGCGTCGAAAGAGGTCGTGGAGTTTGCCCGTGATCACACGCCGTGCGTAATCGTGTTGGAAGACCTCACTGGCTACCGGGAGACGGCCGACGATCCGATTCACGACTGGCCGTTCGCGGATCTTCAAACGAAAATCGCGTACAAGGCGACGGCAGAGGGGATACCGGTGGAGCTGATCAACCCGCGAAACACGAGTATCCGATGCCGGAAATGCGGACAGGCGACCCCGGAGTTTCGCGACGGTGCTGACTTCAAGTGCCGCCGCTGCGGCTACGAGGTTCACGCCGACGTGAACGCGGCAATCAACATCGGGCAGGCGTATCCCGATCAGAATCAGTAATCCGCCTCGACGCGCCCGGCTCGTTCGTACGTTACTATCGGATAGTAACGGCATGCGATCGACTGTTGCTCGTGGTCGCTTACGACGCCGATCGTCGCGGTCGAACACCCCTGATCACACCCCGGATCATAGGGTGGTAAGGTAGTTCCAGTTTTCTCAACGGCGTTAGAAAACCCGGAGATGGCGGGCGGATCATGGGCTGGTAAGGTATTCTTGACAGTTTCCGAGGGCCAGTGTGCGGCGATCGGTGCGGCCCACTTCGCGAGTGTCGGGATCGCGTCGTTGAGTTCGTCGACAGTCGGCTGTCGACCGAGGTCGAGCCGGAGGTCGGCGGCCGACGTGTCGGTCTCGCCACGCCACGCCAGCGCGTTCGCGAGTTCCGACAGTACCTCCGTCTCGCTCCGTGGCTGGTCGGGGAGGATCGTGTCGCCGGTCGCAAGCGTCCGGGCGGTCGGGTCGGCGGGCTCGCGGTCGGCCTCGGGAGCCCACCACGGCTCCAGTGTCAGCCCCCACCCATCGTCAGTACGGTTCACCAGGTCGAGCATCCCGAGCGTCTCCATGTGCGTCGCGTAGGTCCGACGGTGGATACCCGCGGCGTCGGCGAGCGCGCCGGCTTCGAGCCGGCCGTCGGCGGTCACGAGCGCCCGCACGAGCTTCCCAACCGACGGTGCGAGCGTCGGGAACAGCTCCTCGCTGTCAACACGAGCGAGACCGGCCCGAACGTCGGCCATCCGAAGGTCAGATTTGTGCTCGTTCGCGCCCATCCCCAGGAGTGCGTCGGCGACGATCAGCGGCGAAACACGGCCGGGTGCGTGTGAGAGCACGCTCAACAGCGCCCGCGTCACCCGGCCGGTATCCTGGCGCGCGGGACTCCAGCCCTTCTTGCTGATCAGGTTCTCGACGACCGATCGGGCGTGCGTGTACGTTCCGCCGATGTGTACGGGAACGTCGATGGCGATTCCCTCTTCGTTGCCGTCGCGGATCGCATCGCGGGGTTGTACGTCATCGAGCGCAGCCACCACGTCCTCGCGGAGTTCGTCCATCCCGTCGCCGACGACCACCCACGAGGCCGTGAGGTCCGCCGTGCGGTTCGTCGGGTCGACCTCCATCGGCAGGCGGTATTTGAGCTTGTCCGGCCGTGATTCGACGACCTGCCGCCACCCGCTGTGAGCGCCGTAGCGAGACTGCTTCGGCGCGGTCTTCGCAAGGAACGAGACCACGTCATTCCGGACGTTCTCGTTCGTTCGGGCGGCCTCACCCTCGGGGAACCGAAGCTGGATCGTCGTGTCCACCCCGACACGATCGAGGAGTGCCGTCATGGACGCCAGCAGGCCGTGGGCGTCACGGAAGTACTCCCGACGTTCGTCGTCCTCCATGTCCTCCAGCCGGCTGAGTCGGGCCAGCACCGACCGGCCGACTTGATACAGATGGTCGCGGATCGCGAGGTAGTCGAGGCCGTCCTGGTCGATGACGCTCTCGGCGTTGATCCACCCGATCTGTATCCCGCGTTGAAGGAACTCCAGTACATCTTGGGGCGCGGATCCGAGGTCGGAACACAGGTCCGTCACCGCCTCGCGATCGAGTGCCGTCCCCCAGATCCGGCCGGTGGATAAGGCGGCCGCGATACGCCCCAGCGTGGCTGCCGCGCCACCCCACTGAGTGACCGCGTGAAGGGTGCCCTCCATGAGCGACACCTGCGTCACCCGACCGTCCTCGAACGCCCGCACCGGAGCATCCGTGAGGGTGATACCATCCCCCCGCGAAGCCGCCGTACACCGCCTGTGAAGGGTGTAGGCATCCAGATTGCTGCCCCGACCATCCATCCAGCGGACGTACGCGCCGTCCGCGTCCGCGTCGCCGGTCGCCGCCAGCCACTCGGCGGGGGAGTCCGCCGGGGGGGCTGTCCCGAGTCCGGGGCCGTCCGACACACTGTACTTCTGCGAATCGATCATGGGGTGGTAAGACGCCGAATCGAGCGTTCCCTGCTCGGGCGAAACTAGCGAGTAATCCGGGGTGAGACAGTCCTTCGCCAGTTTCCCGGTGTCAGTCAGCGTGATCTGGTTGCTCCCGGTGGTATCCCGGTCGATCGCAACGAGTCCGGCGGCTTCGAGGTCGCCGGTGTAGCGATTGATGGAGTCGGGGGCCAGATCGATTTCGGCGTCATTCTGGAGCGAGCGGACGGAACGCGACTGATCCGCGAAGAGGTTGCCGACGAGCCGGTACCGGCCACCACTGTTGAGCGCGCCGAGGGCGTCGTACGCGTCGCGGCGATCAGCCTCACTCTCGTCACGGGTGGGTGGCCGGGACGTATCACGGCCGTCGGTAAGGTCATCGGCGATCTCGTGACGCTCAGCCCACTCACCAAACCGCTCGGCGAGCACGGTGCTGACGGCGTCGCCGGCGACGATCGTCACGTCGACGGCCGTCGCGAGCAGGTCGATCGCCTCGAAGAAGCGTTCGCCCTTCCGGCGATCCTCCATCGTCGTCCACGCGTCCGCGTCTAACTCAACGTGGAGCGTCGGCGTCACCCCACCCGCCCGGAGGAGCGCGCAGTGGCCGCGCCGGAGCGCGTCAAGGTGAGTATCTTCGAGATCCTGTCCCGTCCCGTACTTCGTGAGGTAGTCGCGAGCGTCCTCCGGGACGTGGTCGTGGCGAGCGGCGTCGACGACGGCTTGCCCGAAGGTCCCGTTCCCAGCGTCGATGCCGTACTCGTCAGCTAGGTGGTGAACACCCGTCGGCTTGTTCGGGTCGGGTGTGCTCAACAGCGATCCGACCGGCTGGCGTTCGTCATCGGAGATCGCCTCGACCGCTTCGACACACGCGTCGGTCAGTGGGTCGAGGAGCTTCGGAAGGGCGTTGGCCCGTGAGGGCGACACGTTGCGAACGGTGTTCGTGAGGTCGGACTGTAACCCGGACGTGACGCGGACGCTCCCCTGTTCGGGGTATCGGTCGTCCGGGTCGGGCGTCTCGGGCAGTTCGACGGTCGAATGATTCGGTTCGAGGTGGTCGTCGGCGAGTATCTCTAGGAACTGCTCGCGCTCGGCGGGTTCTGGCTCGTAGTCGGGATCCTCGACGATCGCGTCGGCGACGTCTGCGGTCGTTACCCTCGCGTTCGCGTCCGGCGTGTAGACATCCGACCGCGCCGTGTGGGCGTCAAGGAGATCGCCGACACGAACGACGTTCCCGAGACAGTCGGGCGTCGCGGTGCCGGCGGCGTGGAACTCGTCGAGCTGCTGGTCGACCCGCTCGGCCAGCAGCGCGTAGTGATCAACGTCCTCCTTGTAGTTGCCGTCGTACCCGTTCGAGCGATCGGCCATGATCCGCGAGCGCATCTCGCAGGTGGCCTTCCAATCGTCACTCTCTCCGAGCTTTTTGAGCTGATCCGTCTTGTGGGTCGTCTCGCAGTGCGGACACGTCGCCGTCGCCGACGCCCGAAGGTCCTCGACGATCCACAGTTGCCCGCACCCACGATGATCGCCGTGACTGCCGCAGCCAACGACAGCATACGTCATCGCGAGCCTCCGTATGTCCTGTTAACGACAGGATACCCCGCCGATACCGCCGGTTTTCGGTGAGAAGATTTATGGGCTCCGCGCCAGAAGTCGCTACTGGATGCCAACGCGGATCACCTCCGTTATCGGTGGTGGACCCGTTACACGCACGACCTTGAGCCTCTGACTGGGGTTCACGTAAGGGGGTTTGTGCCGGGCATCATCCGACTCCAGTTAGGGCTGGAGTCTTTCTGCGCGAGACCCGATGTCTCCACAGGCGCGGGTCCGGCCCGCGCGGTAGTTCCTGAGCGAGACTGCTTGCTATCTCGTCTCGCGGGTGCGTACTTAGTTCCAGCGAGCACCGCGAAACTGAAACTAGACGTGAAGCTGTCCGTCTCGATCTCAGCCTGAAAGTGTGCTGAGGTACTGAAAAGCCCCAAGCGGGGCGAGCCGCAGGGGGTTGTGCCGAAAAACCGGCTGGTGTCGCTCGCGAACACACCCTGTTGTGGTCGTGATCGCGCCCGCTTTCGCCAGCGCGACCGTGCTCTTCCTGAGCGGTCGGCCGCTACCCTCCGGCACGAGGCCGGACGCTCGCCCGCGGAATCGAACCGCGGCTCACCAGGACGAGTTGTGATCATCGTAACCCCGACGTAGTCGGGGGAATCTGTACCCACGGCTCCTCCGTGGATGCCGGGCGAAGGGGCACGCGGGTACATCTTCATCTACCACTAATAGCACCCTACTATTTAGTTGCTACGACGATATTTATTTCTCCGAAGAAGATTATACCAGACACATGATATTATTTACTCGGGATTCAATTCGCCGGTAGTGGCTGGCAGAAAACGAACGGTATCCGATTATGCGATCCTTCGTGAGTTTCTTCTGTCATCTGATCCCGTACAAACGACGACAGAGCTCACGAAGCCGTTGGATCTCACGAGGCAGGGGGTACATTCCCGACTCGAATCTCTACAGGAAGAGGGTTATCTCGACAGCAAAGAGGTGGGATCCAAAGCTCGCGTTTGGTGGGTAACTGATCAGGGCCGCGAGTATGTAGCTGAAAATCGGTCGGCAGACGATTAGTCGTTGACCCACCATACGACTGCTTTCGCGCCTACTTTCGTGCGCTCGATCTCGCCATTATTTACGAGCTCGGTTAGTCGATCATGCGCGTACTGCCGCGTCACTCCGAGGTCCTCGGCAACGTTGGTCGTCGTAACGAACGGCTTTCGGTTGCGTTCAAGAAACTCACGAACCTCTTTATCGACTGATTCTGAATAATTTTCGGACATACTCTCTCCTATGACGAACAGTAGGATTTCTACGAAGCAAAAATCTTTTGTTGACACAAGGCAGATGAATATGTAGAGACGCGACTCTCAGGATGAGTACTCGATCAGGAAAACCCGCGTGCGGTGACACGCGAGTCGGGTCTGAAACCAAGCAAACCCATGTCAACTACGAAAACCGATCGACAAGAAAGTATCGACGCCATCCCCACCCGGGCGTACGTCCTCGGAACGGACGGCGACGGTCGCGAGCACTACCACGTCGCCGGGACCCCCCACCGCGTATGGGTCGTCGTCGACGGGCGGATCATCCATCACCAGGACCTCGGCACCGAGCCGATCACGGTGTGGGTCGAACACGTCGAGGAGCAATACGGCTGGAGAGAGCGTGAACGGATCGAGCAGCCGGCGAGTGAGGCGCTCGTCGAGACGATCGTCGCGGGGGTTGAGCCGTGACGTACACCGTCCTCGCGCGGAAGCGTGCTCGCGACGCGGCCGCCCGATGTGAGACGATCCCGATCGTCACTGCGGCGGACGTACTCGAACCGACGGCCGAGCGCTCGCGGTGGACGGTCGAGGTGATCGTCGCGGCGGCGGTCGCCCCGACTGCCGTGCTCTCGGAGCTCGTCGCCACGGACCTGGCGATCTGCGACGTCTCCCCACAGGGTTCGGCGACGGTCGTTACGGCGGTGGTCTGAGCGTGCGTCGATCGTCTTCCTGTCGATCGAGGCCGTTCACTTCCACTTTCACCCCGGGTATGGCTGACACCCTTATCCCCATCCCTCGATTTCGACAGTATGTCCACCCAACGGCGGACGTTCGAGATACTGAAAGACCCGACCGGCCAGAAAACCGAGAACGTGACGGTCAATATCGAGTCACACCCGGACTACAATCGTGTCGTTCACGCGACGTGCGAGGAGACCCGCCGGGAAGCGAAGATCGGTATCGAGGGGACGAAAGCGGAGCCCGAGGCCGTTGCCCTCCACGGCGACGTGCCCGAGTGGATCGAACCCATCCTGCGGAGCCTCGGGATTCGAGAAATTCGTTCGCGTTGACGACCCGTATACCTAAGTATCAGGCCGTTGAACGGCGACGTGAACACGGGAAACCGTCACTGGTGACCACGATGAGACACAACCCCCTTACACAGACGCGAACGCTTAGAAATAATGTTGGTATCGATAGCGATACCGGATTCGATACCGATAGTGATACCGAACACGGTACCACATCGAATGATTGCCTGAGCGAGGTGCTCACGTAATGTCCGCGCATACGATGCCGAATGACGATGAAACACGTCGCGACGGTGATATGCCGCTGTCGGCATTCGGCGGTGGTATCACGGATGACGACGGCCATCCAGGCGAGTACGACTACACGGCCGCGATCGAGCGCGGGCAGAAACCGTGGCGCGATCGCGAAGTCCTGCTGTTCCTCCGTATCGAGGAGGGAATGTCATACCGGCAGATCGCACAGGAGGCGTTCGACGGCGCGATCAGCGGCGAGGGCGTTCGGCAGGCCGCGAATCGGATGGATATTGACGCCGAGCGCGATCCGGCGGATCTGACGCCGCGTGAGCTTGCGCTCCGATATTCGCCGGAAGACGATCTGCCGACCGGCGACGACACGTACACGAAGTACACACTATCTGGTAACGATGAGTGATTGATTCAGATATAGAAAGGTAATTGAATCTGATTTAGAAACGTGGTACTCGCACACGATTGTTCCAGATAGGTCGGTGGGTGGTCCCACCGTTTCCGGTTCGATTCCGGGCCGACCTCTGCGGACTGCGGCACAACCCCCTATGACACGAGCACGACGCGCCAGCGGGCGCACGACGGCAGTCGTACCGAACGCAACCCACCCATCGACGCGGTCGGAGGGCGATCAATGAGCGACACCGAGGCGGTCGCGCAGGACGACGATGTAGACGGTGTTGCTACCGTCGACACGGAGGACACCGACGCGGCCTTCTCCGCGATCGGCGAGCAGCAGTTCTTCGTCGAGTTCTTCGAGCAGTTCGACGCTCTCGCCGAGGAGATGAAACTCCACCTCGATGATGACGGCCTCTCGGGAATCGTCGTCGACCCCGCGAACGTTGGAATGTGCCGGAACAGCCTCGATCGCGACGCGCTCGAACACTACGACGCATCGGGTGGCGTCATCGGGCTCAACATCTCCCGGATGCTGGATATCCTCGGGATGGGCGACAAAGACGACCTCGTTGAGCTCACCCTCGACACCGAAACACGAAAGTTACACATCGAAGTCGGGGGGCTCTCGTATACCCTCGCGCTGATCAACCCGGACTCGATCCGACGGGAGCCGGAGATTCCGGATGACCTCGATCTACCGGCGACGGTCACGCTTCACGGCGAGGACCTCAACCGCGGGATCAAAGCGGCCGACATGGTGAGCGACCACGTCCGGCTCCGGACGGGGACGAGCGACGACGGTAAGATCGCGTGCTACATTGAAGCCGAGGGCGACACCGACGACGTTGACCTCGAACTGACGCACGAGGATCTGGTCGACGTTGATGCGTCACCGGGCGACGGCAACAGCCTGTACTCGCTCGATTACTTCAAGGACATCAACAAGCCGATCCCGAAGGACGCCGAGGTGACGGTCGAACTCGGCGAGGAGTTCCCGGTCAAACTTCACTACGGGCACAGCGAGATGACTGAGGACGGCGACCTCGCGGGCGACTGTACCGTGATGATCGCCCCCCGTATTCAGAGTGACTGACGATGTCGGGCTCTCTACTTGATGACGACGGGATCCCGGAAGAGGTTGACGACGAGTTCCTCAACAAACTGGAGGCGGTCGCCGACGCCGAACAGCGCGTTGCGAACCTCACGGCCGAACTCGACCGGATCGACATCGGGCTCGATGAAGAGGACACCCGACGCCTGTTGTGGGCGCACCTCACCGGATGGTCGCTTTCGGACATCTCGGAGACGTTCGAGGCTGTCGAGGACCTCCAGCGACGCGACTCGCGTGACCTCACCGTTCGCCTGCTCGCGCAACTGTCGAACAACTCCCGGGAGGACGTACGTGACTTCCTCGACGAGTGTGACCGGCTCGACCGAAAGTACGGGTCGTCGGAGGAGGCGTGATGACCGCCGACGCGACGCCGACCGTGCTGGTCGGCTGCCCGGTCTGTAACACACAGCGAGAACTCCCGGCCGACGAGTGGGAGGCCGTCGTGAACGACCACAACGAGCGCGCACACGGCGGGTATCACACCGCCCGGTTGAAACGCGCGACGCTCCCGAGCGAGCGACTGGTCACGGACGGTGGAGCCACCCCTGAAACCGACGACGTGAAGACCGACTCGGACGCGCTTCACCTCGACGCCGACCGAGGACTGTGGATTCCGCCGGCTGTTCGTGAGTTCGAGCAACAGATCGTGTTCCGGACGCCGAAGGGGACGATTCAGCACTTCGGGTCGACGCCGCTGGATCCCTACTACGGGCTGATCGACGCGGATTCGTTCGGTGACCCCGACGAGCTTCACGATCCGAAGAATCCGGACCTCGCACCCAACCGCGTCTCGATCAAGCCACAGGGCG
This sequence comes from Halorubrum aethiopicum, assembly GCF_001542905.1. Taxonomy (NCBI): domain Archaea; kingdom Methanobacteriati; phylum Methanobacteriota; class Halobacteria; order Halobacteriales; family Haloferacaceae; genus Halorubrum; species Halorubrum aethiopicum. The sequence continues at coordinate 74,968 of NZ_LOAJ01000002.1, forward strand.
AAGAGGCGCTCGTGTTCGAGGTGGACCACGTCCTCGACGCCGGCGGTGAGCGGAGGGCGATCTAATGGATCACGCCGCACGGATCGAGGCGCAACTCCGGATGGACGATCGGGATCCCGATGAGGACGACGCAGACGACTCGGAGGATGGCGGTGAATGACCGGCGACGAGACGGTCTCGGCCTGTCCGAAGTGCGATAGCTCGTCGGTCGCGATGAACAATATTGGCGGGCTTCAATCGACGAACCTTGACGCCGACAAATATCGGTGTGCGGACTGCTACGAGACCTTCGACGAACCCGTGGAACGCGAGCGGCGAGGGGAGACGTTCTACCGTGGGGACTCGATCGCGGCGAAACTCGACGCTGCCAGCCCGGACGACCTCGTGACTGACGGTGGGGTTGACCAGGTCATCGGCCTTCGCGACGCCTACGATCAGCTCGATCACGAACTCGTTGAGTGCTCCGAGTCGCTGTCGGTCCAGACGTCGACGCCAGCGCTGTTCGAGTATGCCGACACGCCGGGAGAGACGGACGCCGAGACGATCGCCGACCGACTCGCGGACTCGTCGATCGCGTTTCTGGATGTACTCGCGATGAACGGCGACGCGTGGTTCGAGTTCCACGTCTCGGGGACAGCACACGACGACCACCACGGCGGGGATTGCCGGGTGACAATCACGACGGCCGGTGTGACCGTCGTCCGGACACACCGGAACCTGTCGATCGAGTCCTTCAAACGTGTCGTTGAGGCGGTCGCCGGGGGCGTCGACGCGCCGTTGCGGTTCAGTGGTAACGAACTCTAGCCGGTCATGTTTCTATCAGCGAAGCGGCGTACGAGATTCAACCTAGATAAGCCCGAAGCAGTCTCACTATTTCTACTCCTTCCGTCATAGATAGTGCTTACACTCCCGAACGAAGCGATCGAGGTTTGAACCAACTTGTGGCTCAACACTCATGAGGATACTGTGACAGTCTTCATGGGGAAACTGAAAGATAAACGCGTTCTCGTAGTGATGGATGAAACAGTGCTTGCTTCCGAGTGGACTGTCTTGACTCGTGTTTCTGTGATCGCCGAGCTGATCTCGGAAGGAGTCGGCGATCCGTGTGAACGCCTCACGACTGTATGACGTTGCCAACTTATCTGAAAGGTAAATTATCTCAATACTGTCTTGGTATATGACTACCACTGCCCGTAACGCACCCCCAACGTGTTCTGTCGCGTACTCGGCTAACCGCCTTCCAGTCTCTTCGGGCATAGCCCCTCATTGAGCCCCTTGGTATTTAATCGGACATGATGATTAAATGAATAGAGATCCTCACTATGTGGTATAACGCAGCATTGCTCACACTGCTTTATTGAATCCGATGACTACACGGCGATCACGATCTCTACAGGCGCGATAATTTCGCTCTTTGTTGGTGAAGTGGTAGATCGATTCATCCAATGATCTCGATTTCCCCTTTCTGCCGAGATTCTATCTCTGAATTTTCTCGGTTGTATTCCTGAGCCGAGTACTGAATGACCTGATACCGACGCTTTCTGTGAATTTAATAGAGCACCCTGATCCAAACACAGCTCAGACACTATGGCGTTTGAGCCAAACTCCCCCGCCAACGAGAGCGAGTCCAGTGAGCACGCTCAAAATGCCACCGCCTACGACGATCGGATGTATCGAAACAACAACTCGAACCAAATATATTGAGCCGTTGTTGCTGACAAAATATTGGTTCGCAATATCGTTTCGATACTCAAAGTGGCTCCCATTATCGGAAGCTCCATAGTCGGTATAGGTGCGTTGGGAGGATTGGCGGGCACGTGTGAAAGCGGTCTGTTCTGCTGGCGAGAGAGCGGAAAATTCGATGGGGTCGATCTCTGAGACAGACACCGTATCTACAGCGTCTGCCATTGCTTCTTCGCTTGGTTCCTGTTCGATTATCGAGGTTGTGTGCGTTGGGAAGCCAAGATACACACCGCCAACACCCGCTACCAGGCAGATGATACCGATGGCAAAAACAATCGTGGACTGCGTTGGGAGGGTCATGTCCGTTTTCTATCTTTTAAGGTCGTGTTCATCGGTGTTGTATGTATGCCCGAATCTGTGTTCTCTGCTCTGTGGAATCCGATGACGGTACTGGGATCACGTATCTGAAGGAGCGATTTTCTGTTTTTCCCCGTCAATGTCGTAGATCGATTTGCCCGTTGAACCCGACTTCCTCTGCCGCCTGCGCAGATTCCTTCTTAGAATTCTCTCTGATGGACTCTTGAGCCGAGTACAGATGACCCGATCCAGACGCATTCTTCGGATTTAACAAAGCAACTCACAGGAACCATCTTTGAAACTAGAATTCTGAATAGAGTTTTTGTAGCCGGTACCTGTGTTTATCAATTGGTATCGATATCGATACCGTATTCGATACCGTTCTTGTCACCCCGAGGAATTATATCGGCGGCGACCACGGTATCTGGTAGACGGACCAACACAACCGTCCACCACGATGACCACCGGCACAACCCCCTACCACCAGCGCGTAGCATCGTCGATCCGCCGGCGATCAGGCTCTCCAGTGAGGGCTGATCGATGAGCGGCGACCTTCCGAATGCGATCGGTTCAACCGGCTCGTTAGCCCCGCTGGAAGCCGGGCTCTCGGACCTCGATATCGAGATCCAGCAGGGATCGAGTGATTTCCCGGATCTGACAGCACAAGTCGACGACACCGACGGCATCCAGCAGTTCGGCGTGCGGTTCGAGGATGCGGTCAAGCACATGTCCGTCAACAAGTACGAGTCCGTCGCGTCGATGATCCGCGAGTACGTCGCCAACATGGCGGCGACGTGTCTCGACGCTGCCGAAGAACTCGGTGACTCGTACACGCCGACGATCCATATCGCGTACTACCCTGATTCAGAGACGCTGATCATGGAGGACAACGGGATGGGGATGAGCGACGCAGAAATTTCCAATATCGGGATCCAACTCGGCGTTTCGACGAACCGATACACGAAGGACCGTGGCGGGAAGTACGGGATCGGCCTGCTGTCGGGGCTCGTCGGCGTCGGTCTCGACGGGGCGTTCTATATGCACTCGCGTTCGCGACGGACGGACGAGTACGTCCGCGGGTACTGGTGTTCGACTGGGTTCAAACGGGAAGACTCGCTGCCGGACAAACTCACTGACGGACAGTACGGTACGCGCTTCGAGTTCCCACTCACCGATCCCGAGGTGGACATCGCGGGATCCGTCGCCGAAATCGCTCGCTGGTCGCGGGTGCCGGTCCTCTACAGCGAGCACGCCTCAGACGGCTCGCTGATCGTCGACGACGAGTACGGCGGCCGGAGTGAGACGCCGTTCGTTGACGGCCCTGTCGATCCGGACGCTGCGGTCGTCGTCGAGAAGGAGGGCGTGTTCCGTGCGGTTCACGACCTCGGTGCCGACGACGAGTGTGTGCTGCTCGACGTGCCGATCGAGCGGAACTTCGAGTCAAAACGATTGAATGACGGCGACGACCGGCTCGGACTCGACCTTCCCTACCGCCAGAGCTTCGACGTGGTGTTTCACTCCGAGGACGAAGAGATCGTCGCTGGCCCACATGAGGGGTTGACGCGGGTGAGTGACGGCGAGTACGCGAAGATGCCCGAGGAGTACCAAGAGGGCTACATCCCTGCATCGGAGTGCGCCCCGACGGACGTGTGGACGCCGTCGCCGGCGGGCGACCGCGACCGCTTCGAGGAGAATCCGAGGTTCTGGCGGTGGCTCGCCAAGGAATTCCTCGCGACGTTCGAGCGTGATCTTTCCGCGTCCGTCGCGGCGATCGCCGACTCCGAGCGCGTCATCGACGCCCCACAATCGGCGATCGACCACGTCGTGTCGTACGTCGAGGCGCAGGATTTTGCGGCGACCAACTGGTCTTCGATGACCATCCGCGGCCACCTGGACACGTTCGATCTCACGCTTCCGGACGGCCACGCGTCGGCGTTAGCCGCGCTCAGTCAAACGGTCGATAAGTGCGCTCGCGGGGGCGATCCGTGGAAGCGGTCGAACCGCGGTGAAGTCCGCATCTACCAACTCCTCACGGACCTCCCGGCTGACGCCGAGGTGTGGGCGTCCGCTCGCCCCTCCGAAAAGAAGGCCCGCGCCGTGTGGGACGACCACCCCGGAAACGTCGTCGTGTGCGTCGGCGGCGATCGACTGGATACCGTCCTCGAACAGTTCGGCTGGAACAAACTGAGCGACATCGGTCGCGACAGTCTCGACGAGTTCGACATCTCCAAGGAAACCCGTGAGATGTGGGAGCGTGACTACTCCTACACGAATCCGAACGCCGGCAAGGACGCGCCGAACCGGACGCTCTCGCTTCACCGCGCACAGCTCACCGACGACACCGATCGGGGGTTCAAAGACCAAACCCGCAAGGAATCGGCGCGATACCTTCGGGCGTATTTCGAAGCACGCAACAGCGGGTATACACCCGACCGCGGAATCCTCGCCAACCCGATCGACCTGCTAATCCTGTTCCCCTCGAACAGCGACGAGTCGATCACGGAGTACGTCGGTACACTCGGACACGGGAACGTCCGGCTCGCGACGTGTGCGGTCAAGACCTACGAGTATCTCGCTGACCTCGATCAGGTCACTCGCATCGAGGAGTACCTCGACGCGTCTCGACAGCGGCAGTTCGACACGTCGGCCGGCCGGTGCTCGATTCCCGAAGCTCGCGAGCATGGTGAGACGATCGTCATCCACCTCGCGCCCGAAGACGCGGTATCGAACCTTCGGGACGAACGGGCCATGCGACGAGCCGCTGAGTGGTTCGAGCAGGAACCGGAGACGGGGTCGGCGTACCGCGGCCGTGACGCCCTCGATGGCGTGGTGTACGTCCCGGCGACTGAGGACATGATCAGCCGCGTCCTCCCCGTGTTCCGGCATGATGACGTTCGCCTCGCGACTCACGAGACGGAGTTCTCACTCCCGGACCCCACGCTGATCGAGGAACCGGGATACGACACCGAACTCTACGTCTATACTCGGCTGCCCGAGTGGGAGGAGACGGCGGAGTTCCGAATGCTCCGGAGTCAACGACAGAGCCTCCGTTCCGGAATGATGGGCGTCATCGACGGACTCGCACAACTCCACGATGAGGGACTGCCAGCGCCGAGCCAGCAGTCGACCGTCGACGGCGAGACCTACCGCGACATGCTGGAGGTGTTCGAGTAGTGAGCCCCGAGGACCTCCCGGAAGACGCGGATATCGTCGGTGAGTTCGGCAACTCATATCTCCTCGACGACGGCGACACCACGCACACGGTCCCGCGGACGGCTGCGTACGAGCTCGCATACATCTACGGGCACGCGGACCTGGTATTCGGCGACGCCGAGACGCCGCCGACGATCTTCGAGGGTGACGCTGACGAGCCGTCGGTCGTCGTCCGGCCGACCGACAGTCAGCGCGTGTTTACCCTCCGGGTCGATGACCGGAAGCCAGTCCAGAACCCACCCGCCGGTCGGGATCGGGTGCTGTCGGGCGTCCGCGAGATCGTAGCGGCGGACGGTCGAGAGTCAATCGTCCATCTCTACGAGGAACTTGCCGACGCGCAGGCCGATGCCGACCTTCTCCAGAAAGTACAGCGTCGGTACGCACCGGTGCCACCGGCGTCGATCCAACACACCGATGACGGGTGGGTGATCGAGGACCTGTTCCTGCTGACGTGGCTGGGATCGGTCTATCTCGTCACCCGCAACTTCGATCAGGCGACCTACCGTGTGAGCGGTGGGATCAGCCGCTCCGATGACGACGTTGAGTTCATCGGACTCACGCCCAGAGGTGATCCTGAAGACGTTGCGGCCGACCTCGACGTCGAGGTGGACGGCGAGACGCTCGGTGCGAATGAAATGGAGTTTCTCTGGAAGGCGTACTGGCTCGCGACGTATCGCGAGCGCCACGATGACGATCTCTTCTGGGATCTCATCGAGCGCCACGTCCAGACGACTCGTGCGGCCGAACAGCAGCGACGACCCGACTGAGGTACCCACGATGGCAACACAGAAACAGAAACCGACGGCAGATGGAGTGGAACAGGCACAGGAACGGATGGACGCGGCGCAGGAACCGACGGTCGGAACGGACGATGTCGGTGCGAAGCTCGCGGACGCCGTTCGTGACGGTGCGGATGGGATCGGCATGACCGAATTCACGGAGCCGTCGGCCGCGGCGGCACACGGGCACTCTCCCGATAAGGGCGAGGGCTCGCACGATCTTCGTGGCGCGTTCAACGTCGACGAGGACTTCATCCGCGAGCACTTCGATGGAGGGGTGGTCCCGAACGGCCACGAAGCCGTCCACTACATGCTCGCGCACAAGGAGTCGTTCATCGAGTCGGACACGCCGATCTTCACCGACGTGGCCGACGACGATGCGGCTCGCTGGAATGCGATCCAGAAGACAGCCGGCGGGGCACCGATCCCGCCCGCTCGCCGCGCCGCTCTCGATTGTATCAATCACTGATCCAGTTGGGAGTTCATTCAGTGTACGGATACTTTCTTTTCAATCTATACCAAAAACAAATTACTGAATATCTTTAACGAGTGTATTCATCGTACCTCTTATCTCATCATAATCCAAAGGATTTTCACGGTTTGGTATTGTAAAATCATGACTAGAAACTGCTTCTTCTATATTTTGATAGTTATCTAGAATACGATTAGCATCTTCTACTTCTACTTCGATTCTACACGTCCCAACGTGTTCCGATTCAATATTTGTGACTCTAACTAGTAGTAAGTCAGAATCTCGTATCCCTTGGTTTTCAATGTCTGGAATATTAAATAATCCGGGTCCTACATCAAATGGATTTCTCACTGGTTCCCCTGAAGCGATTGGTTCATTCTGAAAAATATAGAACAGATCCCCGATATACATCTCGTTTGGATCTTTGATCTCATTCAGTCTATTATCAAAAAGTATTGATGGTTGGGATTCAATCAGTGGTGCCATGATGTGTATTGATATTACGATGATCCTATAAAATTGCCAGCTTGGTAATTTTTAATCCATCATTAGCAGGCTAATCGATGCGTATTACACCAACATTCTGGTTCCATCGGTGTTTATCTCACACACATTCGTTTCCACGAAAATATAATGAGTCAACGGTATAATGGCTTGATTACATCCAGTTCACTATGTCCTCAGATAAAATTGAAATCTATCGATCAGCGTATGACGAGTATTCTACAACTCATTCACAGCTCCATGACATTCAGCAAAATCTCAATACCAAAGCAATCGAGATCGCGAAAATAAATCTGCTCGTAGGCAGTATCATCGCCACTGTCGTCACGATACAGCCTGAAAATATTTCACTGCTATATTTTTTTGTGGGCTCTGCTACTCTTTTAGGTTCCATTTGGTATTCGGCGGTCGTATATTCACAAACCAAATCATATGATATTGGTTTGGCAAGCTCTGCTTTTGACCAAATGGCATCGACAGACGATCTTGAGGAACATTATCTGAAACTCTCTCAAGAATACAGTCAGATGGTTTCTGATTTTGATGACCCGTATGACGAAGAAAAACAAGATTTTGAGCGTTCATTGTGGCTAGCGATAGCGACGATCTTCCTCTTTGTTTTTGGAGCAATTAGTACAATAATTCGAATTGCCTTTGAATTCCAGTACCCACTGTCCTTCGATTATCCTGTTATTTTGATCATCGGAGTTTTGCTTGTGTATGGAATGGATCGAGATGCTCTGTTGAATCCGCAGAAGGCAACGGGATAGCGTCGCTCTGAAGGCGGAAGCGAAGCGGAAGAGCCGAATGTGTCCAAACTCCTCTTCCGCTTCGTTAAGCAAGCCGCGTCGCTGGCTCAAAAGCGCTGTGCCGCCAGTCCAACGGCGGTGAGTGATCCGACTGGCCACGGATTTCCCGGGTGGAAGCATGTGACGCTCCACTTTTTGCGGGTTCACATGGACGCGACGTACCGCGAGATTGTGGATTGGGCGAGTGAGATGGATCGCGTTCGTGGTCTGTTACAGCTGGCGCGGACGGCATTTCCCGCACCCTCAACGCTGTATCGGTCGTTTGAGAGGGTGCCCATGTCGATATGGCGTGGGTTCCTTCGTGAGTCCGCGACCATCTGCGATCCGGGCTCGCACGGTGCCATCGATGCCACGTTCTTCGACCGCGAAACGGCATCGAGACACTACCAACACCGCTCGGATCGCCACATACGCACGCTCAAAACGACGGCGCTCGTCGATACAGACTCGTGTGCCATCCTCGATCTTCACTGCTCGGCACACTGGCCTCACGACACACAAACCGGCCGTCGAGTCGCTCTTCGCAACATCGGGAAAATAGAGAGTCTCGCCGGTGACAAAGGCTATGACGACCAATCTCTCCGGAACGCCCTCCGTTCAGAGGGCGTCCGGCCTTTGCTGCGTCACCGGCTGTTTGCTGCGTACGATCACGCACACAACGCACGGTTGGACAGCGAGTTATACGGCCAACGCTGGATGGCCGAGACCGCCTTTTCGGCCATCAAGCGTCGGTTCGGCCCCGCTGTCCACCCTCGCGCATGGTACCGCGAGTTCCGCGAACTCGTGTTGACCGCCGCTGTCTACAACCTCGAACAGGCGCTCAAACAGTGACCCCGACGCCGTCATCGGATTCAACAAAGCAGATCGAGAGAAAGAATAATGTGGTGTCACGTTTCTGATCAGACTATGTCAGACGATGACGATCAGAACGACGATGGTGGATACGATCGGAAACCCATCGATAAAGACGATGATCCCGATTAGAAAAACGGATCTAGGTCCTTTGTAGCGTCAGTTGCCAAGATTGGGATTTTAGGGGGTGTAAGTTATTCGCACGGATAGACGGAGTAACACGAATCCGTCGCTCGAAAATGAACGGCACAACCCCCTTCGCAGTGACGGTCGCACAGATACAGATCACCGCCAGCGAGGTCTCGGCATGAGTACTACCCGCTCGCCGCCGCAGTTCGAGAACCTCGCGCGGCTCGACGCTCACATCGAGACGACCGACCTTCTCCCGGTCGCCCGGCTGCTGGCGTACCTCACGGACGACGTGACCCTCCAGTTCACCGACGCCGGCCTGCGCGTCAAAACGCTCTCAGATACGAGCGTGATAGGCTTCGACGCGACCGTTCCCGTCGAGTACGGAACCGACACCGAACCCGTCACCTTCGGCGTCGACACCGATCAGTTCCTCAGCGCAGTCTCGTTCATCAGCGACCCGGACTCGATCAAGCTCCAGATTCGCACCGATGATCCGGAGATCACGGTCTCGACAGGCTCGCGACTCAACTACGTTGATGCGCTCGAACCCGACGATCCCGAGACGATCAGCCCGCACCCGGAGGTAGAGTACGCGACTACCGCCGCCGTCGACGCCCACGAGCTCAAGCGAGCGGTCGCGACGGTCTTCGGGAGTGGTGACGGCGCAGTGTTCGTGACCCTCACCGACGACACGCTGTGGGCGACCGTCCCCGGGGTCGAGGCTGTCGGGACGGCATCGCTCGCGAAGACCGAGGGCCGCCACACCTACACGCGACTCTCGGACGAGTTGTTCGGCGGGATCCTCCAGCGGGTTCATCCCGACGAGACACTGACCGTGAGTACACGCGAAGAGTTCCCGTTCCACATCGAAGCGGAGCACTACACCGTCACGATCGTCCCGCAGCAGTTCCCCGAGGACGAGTACGACCCGCTGGCCGACGTGGAGGACTCGGCATGAGTGCCACCCCACTCCGGCGTCGTGATAGGCTGAGCGTCATCGACGAGGATGGCGAGGAACGCGAAGTGTTCGGGTGGGTAACGATCGAACGTACGTCGACCGTCCGCGGGAGCAACCCGGTGGTCGACCACGGCGAGCCGACCATCTCCGCCGGCGACGCGATCGGGATGGACCCCGACGCCGTCACTCACTGGGTCGCTCAAGAAGTCGAGGACGAGTTCCTCATCGACGTTCGCGACCACGGCATCGACGTGATCGACCCGACAAGCGAGGAGGTGACCGTCCTGTGAGCACCCACACCGACAGTCCCGGCGGGACTGACATGCTCGCGCTTCGAGAGGCCCTCACGAGCAACGGCATCGAGATCGTCGACCTTCGACTCACGCAGGGCGACCCACACCTGGTGTACGAACAGCCGGGCGAACCCGACCTCGACGCCGACGGCGACACGCATCTCCAGCAAGTCGTCACGATCGCGCTCGTCTTCGCGGGCCACGCCCGGGCAGTCGACCGACTTGCGACGGTGACGGCGGTCGAACCCGATTCACACGAACTGACCGGGCGGCTGTACGTGAACCGGCGGGTTGTCGACGAGTACCGACAGGACGACATCTCGAAGCAGGAGTACGCGACCGAGGTCGCGTCGACGTTCCGCTCCCGGGATATCTGTTAAGATGACCACCGGCCCCGACCTCATCGCGCTTGCCGCCGTGGTCGTCGTCGCGATCACGTATCTGTACGATCGCGTTGCCGGCGACGATCCCGAGCCCGGCACCGTTGAGCACGCCGAGCACCTGTGGACGACCGATCAGATCAGTATGGCCGAGTACGAACGCCGAGTCGAACTCGCAGTCGACGACCGTGCCCAGCGGATTCAGACGGTCACACGCGCCATCTCCGGCGTCGGTCCGGACACAGCGCGTGCGCTCGCGTCGGAGTTCGAGTCCCTCGACGAGCTACACCGTGCGGATCGCGAGCGCATCGAGAGCATCCACGGTATCGGCCCGTCGACCGCCGACGCGATCGAAGAGCACCTCGCACGATGATCCGCTACACCCACCTTCTGACGGCCGTCTCGACAGCGCTCGCTGACTACCGGGACTCTTGGACGAGCGGGACACGGGGGAGCGCATGAGCGCCGACGCCCGCGTGCCAATCGATCGCGCTCGCGAGTGGCAGGTCGTCGCGACGGTTCCTCACTCCGAGACCGACATCGACGTGGAAGAAATCGAGCCTGAGACGGGACTCACGCAACGCGCCGCTCGTGAGCTAGCGAACGAGCGCAACCGAGCAGGGGTTGCGCGACCGACGATCCAGTGGAAAGCTGAGCCGACGGAGCGGCTCGCCGACCGTGACGCGCTGGTCGATTGCCTGCGCTGAAACGTTCGCAAAAAGCCCGTCGTCTTTGCCGACCGCTACAACCGCCCAGCGTCCGCGTCCTCGGCGAGCCCCCGAGTCGCAGGTCAGCTTCGCGCTCGAACGTCGTCATGCCGACGCTCCATCCTCCTCGACGAACGCGCACACCGAGTCGTCCTGCCGGAACCACCGTAGTCGAACGCTCCCATCCTCGCGAAGCTGCTCTTCGACACCGAGCAGGCCAGCGATCGACCCGGCGTTGAACTGCCGCTGGGTGTTTTGCCCGCCGGCGAGATTTATTGCCACGCTGTTCCGGACCTCTTCGGCCGGAGTGTCGGTCGGCGTCATGACCATGACCGCGCGGCCGTCGACGCAGTCCATCGTCACCTCAACGCGATCATACTCGGCCCCGAGCCCGATCGACTCGCTGAGGACGGTCGGCACCGAGCCCGTCACCTGTGCGTAGTCGCTGTCGCTCCGCTCGACGCGATTGAGCGACGTACTGTGCGGCATCTCGCCGGCCGCCCGGAACAGGTCTACCGGATACGCGGGCTCCCACTCGGGAACTGTCGCGTGGATCGTCACGTTCTCGTCGGGGTCACACGCGTACTCGTCGGCGTCGGGCCACTCCACGTCGAGGCCGTCGATTCCCCACGCTTCCGTGAACAGCCGCGGGAGTCGGAGTTCAACCTGCCCGGTCGAGTCGTACACGACGGCCGACATGGTACGCGTCGAATCGTCGTCGACGTCGCCGATCGTGATGTCGAGTCCGAGGCCGTCGCTCCCGGTCCGGTCACATCGCACCTGGAACGCCGTCCGGAGCGCGTCGCGGTCGTGGATACTGGTCGACGTTGCGAGTGGCTTCGGGAGCGTCAACCGGACACTCCCGCTTACGAGTCTGATCGAAGTCATGTGGATTTCCTGTAGCATCGCTGTGGTCACCTGCGCTTTCGCGTATTTCGGTGTTCTCAAGCCGCCTGTATAATACTTACTATGCGAAAAGAGATTACAGATGAAACGAGAAGTGTCGCACATTACTATCGGATAGGAACGTCGGCCGAGTCCTGCTCGTGTTCGAGGACCGCGTCCCGCAGGTGGCCCGCTAGGTGCGCGACGAGATTCGGCGGGACGGCGTTCGCGGCCTGCCGGTACTGTTCGACGCGCGTTCCGGCGAAGGTCACCATATCCGGGAACGTTTGAAGCCGGGCAACCTCGCGAACAGTCAGTCGCCGCACGTCGTTCACGGGCTCGTCCAGCGTCGAGGGCGACCGGCCCACGAACGACACCGGCGGTGTTCCGTCGCTTACGGTCATCGTCGGAGCCGGTCGGTCGGAGTGAAGACGTCGGTCGGTAGTCCGACTCCCACAAAACCCGAGCTCCCATTCGGCATACTTCGCCCGCGTCGCGTCGGCGTGATCGGGCGCGACGTGGTTCGGCGGCACCACCACGATCGTCCCGTCCACCTCCCGATGACCAGCCACGGTGTGCGGGTCGACGCGGTGTCGCCCCCACTCTCCGGCACCCGGCTGGAGTTCCTCGATCGTCGCATGAACCGGATCATCGGCCGGCGGCATGGACACAATCGGCTCCGGAAGCGAATCAAGCGCCTCACCCGCAGTATCGTAGCCCTCCAGCGCCGTCCCAGTGAGCGTCCGCGTCGGCGCGGGCGCGGTCACGACGGGTGGTTCCCACTGGTCGGGCGTCGGGCAGTCCTCGCGAACGGCGATGATGAACACGCGCTCGCGAGCCTGTGGGACGTTGTAGTCGGCGGCATCCAGCCGGAGCGTCGCCACGGTGTAGCCCTCGCCGGCGTCGGTGAGCGCGTCGACGAGCGCGCCGTGGGTCGGGCCGTGAAGATCCTGTAGACCGACGACGTTCTCGACGACGACGATCCGCGGGCCGACCGCGTCGACCCACTCAGGCACACAGAAGGCGAGTTGGTTCCGCGGGTCGTCGTCAACACTCCCACCGGATGACGAGAATCCCTGACACGGGGGACCAGCGAACAACAGGTCGAGGTCGTCGGGAACGTGGTCGGGACGCACGTCGGTCGCATCGCCGTACTGCGCGATGTCGGTCCCCTCAGTGTGGTTCACGCGGTAGGCGTACGACGCGACCGGGTCCGTCTCCCACGCTGCCCGCACGTTGAACCCGCCGGCGACGAGTCCGATCGTCGCGCCGCCCACCCCGGCGAACATGTCGACCGCCGTGGGACCGTCCTCGGGAAGCGAGAGCGTCGGCATCACGCCCACCCGCCGATTTCGGCCTGTTCGGTCGTCTCCTCGACGCTCGAACCCCCGGTCTCGTCGTCGATGATCCCGGCGTCGACGGCCGCCTCGACGCGCTCGGCGTGTGACTTTCGGACGCGGTGGCCCGACGGTCGCTGGCACTTCGTCCCGACGCCGGCGTCACAGTCCGGACACGCTACCCCGCGGGCGTCGCGGTCGCGTTGGCTCGCACCGCCGCGCTCGTTACGGTCGTTCGTGTCGGCGATCTCCGTGATCTTCTCTCGGAAACGCGCTCGACGCTGCCCGTGGGTGCCCTCGAAGCCCTCCGGAGAGTTCCACGCCGTCGTGTCGTACCATCCGTCGGCCGCGTCCTCCAGCGTGAGCCACTGCGTCGGCGACGGATCCTCAGCGTAGATGTTCACGAGGTGGTCCGTGATCGGGTGGGGCGACTCGTCGGCGTCGTCGAGAGACTCCGGGCCGCACCCGCAGGCGACGATGAATCCCCCGTCACCGATCTTCATGATCCGAACATCGGGACCCGGAACGTCGTGGTCGGCGTCGCTGACGTGGCACTCGTAGGTGAGGACGCGGTCGGTCATCGTTCTCCACCGAAGGCGTCGAGTCCCGACTGTCCGGGAACCATGCCCTCGGCCTCGATCCCGTGTTGCTCTCGCGCCCACTCCCGAGTCTGTTTGAGCGCAACCTCCAGCCCGCACTCGTCGGGGAGATCGAGTAACACCGCGCGCTCGCTGGCGTCCGAGCGCGTCCACGGTGCTCGTTCGACCGTTGCGGCCCCGCTTCCGTTCCAGACATGAAGGTAGAGATAATCGTACTCGTCGGCTGAGCCGGCGTCACCGCCGAACAGTGACGAGCGCTCCGGTGCGTCTCGACGCCGGTAGTAGATCGTCTGAGCACGCTCTGCCAGCTCGTACAGTTCGAGGTCGTATCCTGCGGGCGGGATGAACACCGCCTCGGTTACGTTGGGGTGCGACCATCCGTCTGGCGCATGGTGGCGCATCCAGCCGAGCGCACGGTCGCACATGGCCGCCGTGGCCGCTCGGTCGCCCGCGGTCGCGTCCTCGTGATTCAGTCGCTCGATCGTCGCCGGCCGCTCTTCGACGGTAACCGTCCGCCCGATCCCAACTACGCGAGCGTCTCCGATTGCGAGTCGGACGTAGCCGAGTGAGCAAAAGACGCCCACGAACGCGGATCCATCCGCGGCCGTCCAAACATGCGCGTTGATCCCGGACTCCGGGTCGTGCGACCAGCCGTTCACGCCCGCGGGAAGCTCGTAGTCGTCGGGGAGGGGCGGCTTCGAGACCATTCAGCCCCACCCCTCGATCGACGCCTGCTCGGCCGCCCGGTCGGGCTCGATCGGCTGCGTCTCCTCGGTCGCCTCCTCCAACAGATCGAGGTAGTGCCAGTACTGGTTCTGGAACACAGTCGTCGTGTCCGCGGAATCGAACCCCTGTCGGTAGGCCCACACGAGGCCGTCCACGCCGCCGGGACACCCGACATGTGTCCGGAGGTCGCGCTCGTCGGCGAGCCGGATTATCTCCGCGGCGTGCGCGCGCTTCCACCGGGTCGTCCCGCCGACGAACACGCCTTGACAGCCCTCGATCGCGTCGAACTGCTCGGCGATCGGCAGGCCGGGCTGGAGTACCCAGTACCGCATACACTGCCCCGAGCCGACGCCCATCGAGCGCCGGTACAACCAGTCGCGATGTCGCTGGATCGTCGCTTCCGCGGCACGATATACGTCCGGGAGCACGAGGAAATCGGGGCTTCGCGGCATCTCGATCAGCGCGCGCTCGACCGTTTCGACCCACGCGTCGGGATCGAAGTGGTCCGTGAACGCGCCGTTGTCGAGAAAGTACGGGGCGTCGTGCGGTGTCATCTTCGCTGGCGTCCACCCATAGCCGTGCGAATGTGAGGGCGCGTGTCGACGCGCTCGTTTCAGGTTCTCCGGGCTCGCGCCGGTGTAGTAGAGCCGCATCACTCCCACCCCACGTCCGGAGCCGCCCACGACTCCCGAATACACCCGACGCGCACGAGGTCGGCCACCGGGTAGTACACGGCAGCGGTGCCGTCGTCGCGAGCGTGTCGCTCACCTGTGAGCCGACCGTCGTCGACGGCCGTCCGGAAGGCCTCCACGTCGATGAGCCATGCCCGGATCAGGTGGTCGTCCGCTTCGTCGCGAAGCCCGAACACCATATCGCGCGGGAAGAGCCCGGACTCGTCGATGCCCGCGGGGACGCGGTCGGATTCACACGGTGTCGTACACCCGTTCGCGACGCGCCAGGAGAAATCCCGGCGGCCGGCGACGTTCGGGCGGATGCGCTCGCCGACGGGAAGGATCGCGTTGTTCGTATCGACGAGCCAGTCGACGCCGGCGTAGTCGAGAAACGTCACCGGGTCGTACTCGCCGCCGGTCTCGTACGCGCCCCCCTTCGCCGTCTCGACGGACACAAGCGACGCGTCCGCGACGCCGTACCACTCGCGAAGGCGCGCTCGCACGTCGCTCGCAACGCCGCCGGCGGCGTCCTTCCGGTCCTGGTCGAAGCACCGGGCGTCGCTCATGCGACACCTCCGGGCAAGTCGTCGAGCTCCGATCTGTGATTCTGCGGCTGCCATAGGGGGTTGTGCCTCATCGTGGTCACCTTGACCGGTTTCCCGGCGTTACCACTCACTCTCTCACGCACTCACTTATAATTTACTATGCGAAAAAGGAGTATTACGGACGGCTCACGCAAGGTGGTACTCGATCAATCGCTCGCCGAGTCGCGCGGTCATGATCAACAGGAACGCCCCGACGAACGCGAGGATGGCCGTCGCGAGGAATAGCGCGTACCCGACCTCGACGACCTCGGCGACCGCGGTCACCCCTGAAACGACGGCCGTCATGGGGACGCCTGCTCGTCCGCCCGGCTGAGCCGGTCGACGCGCGTACACGAGCCGCAGCGTTGCCAGGTGCCGTCCATCCCGCCATCGGGCTCGGCGAGGTGGACGGCGTCGTCGCCGGTCATCGTCTGATACGAGAGGATCCGGTAGCGATCTCCCTCGACATCGAGGAAGACGTGGCGTGCGCCCTCGAAAATCTCGCTCGCGATCGGCGGCGTGTCGTCAACGCGGTCGACCGTCCCCGTCATCGTCCCAATTGCGTCCCCCTGGACCCGAACTCGATCACCGACTGCGAGGTCTCGAACCGTCTCGATCGGCGCGTGGCCCCCGTCGGTCCGGATACGCGCCTGCCCGCCACCCGTTCGGCGGTCGCGATCGACACGCACTCCGGCCGGGATGGTCACCGTTCCCTCTGGAGAGACCGTCACCCGACTCGTGCGGAGAACTGGGCGGAACGTCGTGCCGTCCCACCGATCAACGCGAATGTCCGGAAGATTCTCGGCAGGCTCGGCAGCCAGCAGGTAGGCCACGTTCTCGCTCGTCGCCCGGACTCCCTCCCTGCCGAACGCGTCGGCCATGTCGAGCACGCGGAGTGTCACGTCCAGCGGGACAACCCGAATCCGGTCGAACTGTTCGACTGATCGAAGCCGTTCGATCGCGTTGCTGTCGGTCGCTGATTGCTCTATCGTGTCGATACGTCCTGCCGTCGGTCGATGGTCGCCCATGTGTGGTCACCTGCGCGCCCGAGTTTCCCCGAGCACGTTTCTCACATTACACCGACGCCACATAAATATTACTATGCGAAAAAAGATTATAGGAGAGATCGAGCGAACGGAATCCGGAGCGTTAGGACACGCCGAGATCGCGAGCGGCCACCGCTGAGATCGTGAGACCGGTCACTCCGAATGAGACCTCTCCGTCCACGGTTTCTGTGATGAGTTTCTGGAGGTCCTTGAGGTATGACTCGGGCCGTTCCTCCGTAATTCGCGTCGTTGCTTTGGTCTCAAAGTGCGCGCCTCGGTGGGCAACATATATCTCGACGAATCGACGGCGTATCGGCGCTGGGCTCTCCCACACGACGGTCGGAACGGCCGATAGCTCGGTCTTCGTGCCTCGTGGCGCTCCCATCGCAACGAGACACCGGCCGAGGACCGATGCGTCCGCGGTAGGATACACCTCTGTCGCCCGTCCGTCAGTATCGACGTGTCGCGTCTGTGCGTCGACGCCAACCGCCTCGAACGCGTCGTATATCGTCTCAATATCAACCCGCCGACCGGGTGAGACTGCCGGTACGAACGTCTCGTTGATGCTCCCGCCCGCGAGGACGTGCGCGAGCAACTCAACGAGCGCGCCGGCCATGTCGCTGCCGGGCTCTGGATCCAGCCAGCCGTACGCACTCGCCGTGTGGACGCCGTGGACGGGGTCGGGTTTCACATCGCCCATCCACCCGCGGACGCGCGACGGTGGAAGTTCGAGCGCGTTCCCGACCGCAGTCCGGCCGGCATTCGGGTGCTCGGCAGTGTATCCCTGGACGCGCTGGTAGTCTTCGACCTTCTCCCACGGGTCAGGATAGACGCGATCAGAATAGGTGCGCGCAAGCGATTGCGGTGTCGGTTCCATACGCTTGCTATGCCCTTATCTACATTACATCTTCCGGAGTCAATATCACAATTAAGATTTGGAACGACGTATTTATACCTCTCTCGGGGCTATCTATGGTCATACCGACCGACAAATCGAAGGGTGACGACGGGATGGGGGTCATCCCGAACGCCAGGACGGAGGGAAGTCGTGCCTCGAAAGGCACCCGACAATCCGTCTTGGAACATCGTTAATCCTCGCATTTGTCGCGTTGGGTAAACAACAGAAACCCATGAACATCAAAAACGCGTTTCAGGACTCTGACCGTGCCGTCAGCCCCGTGATCGGGGTCATACTGATGGTCGCTATAACCGTGATACTGGCGGCCGTCATCGGGACGTTCGTGCTCGGTCTCGGGGATCAGCTTGGTGACAGCCAACCGACTGCGCAGTTGGATATTAGCGCAACTGAAGACGGTAGCGGGGGAGAAATAATCATCGAACACACGGGCGGTGACGAGATTCGATTGTCTGAATTCAACATACAGGTACGTCAAGACGACGGAACTGTAGAAGACGGCACTCAAACACTCAGTGATGTGACTGGGGGTACCAGTACACTTAGTGTTGGTGAGACAGCAACTGTTGAATTCGATGCTAGTGGAAATGCCACAAACAATATCCGACTAATCCACACGCCATCGGATTCGATTTACGCTGACAGAACCGTCATAATCGATGACTTCGGAGGATACAGCGCTCTTCCGTAGATAATTAAATCGGCCTTATGCCGATTCTATAGGAGTTCTAGTTCTGCTCCCGGAAGGTGACTATTCCTCGACCCGCGTGAACACCTCCTCCTCACCGTACGGCCCGGTGTGAACGACGACGATCGTGCGGTTCGACCCGCTCGCGTCAACCGTCACGGAGTCACCTTCACTCACACTCCCGTACTCGCCCCACCGCTGAGAGTCGTCGACGTCGCCGTCGATAAGAATCTCCTCGGCCGGGACGGCGTCGCCGCCGGTGTGGGTTACCTCGACGCTGTCGGTCCCGAACGTTACCGTGAACTCGGCGTCGGCGTCACCCGACAACTCTCCGGTTTGCTCGTCGGTGAGCTGTAAGACAAGCGTCCCGGCGGCCGCCGAGAGAGCGACCGTAATCGCGATCATCAATACCACGCCGATGACGGGGCTTACGCCCCTGTCGTCGGCACCGAAGTCGATGTGTGCTACCATTCGTGGTCACCTGTGAGCCGGGTTTCCCCGACCCGATTCAACAAAACACCTGCCAGTACTTATAATTTACTATGTAGAATAAGATTACAAACTTTCTAATCCTATCTAACATAGTAATACTTATGTAGAGGCCGCTCCTTGGTGTAGATGCGCACGGGCGAAAGCCCGACGCGCAAGGTGACCACGAATGGACGAACCTACGACGACGACGGAGGAATCGACACAAGACCTCGCGGATCCGCCGCGCTACGAACTGTCGCACGATCGCGACAGCGTCGCACACAAGAACGCCCGCCGGGCGGGGTACTACGGCATCATGTACGCCGACGAGTACGTGTGGAGTAACCGGCAGTGTACGGCCGAGGCCTACGGCGAGTTTTACGCCGACGCCCGCCCCGGAAAGCGCCACCGGATGATCAACGGCCAGCCGCGCCGGTCGCTCAAGTTCCACACGACGTGGATGGACGTGGCCGAAGCAAAGCCGTGTCTCGAAGAGATCGGCTCGTACAATCGCTTCGACGGCGACGTGACGGCCAACGCGCTCGACGACCTTCCGGAGCCCGTCCGGGTCGTCGTCGGCCGGGAGTCCTCGCCTGTCATGTATGTGTGGACGGTCGACGCGCCGGCCGCGTTCGACGTGTTCGACGAGCTGATCGTTGAGCACGAACCCGTCCGCGACGATCCCGACGAGATCGTCCCGGCGACGGACCACCGGCCGAACGAACTCGGCGGCGTGCCGAGCCCCGAGACGTTCCCGATCATCACAGTCGGGAAGGGTCGCGACGAACTGGTCTCCGGCGTTCCCACACTCTTGAGGGCGTGGTGGGATTGACGGCATAGCCAACCCTCCCGACGAGCCATTTTTTCGCAGCCCCTATAATCTTAATCAACATAGTAACAGTTATAGGGGCGGCGCGTGTTGGTGGAAGTACGCGACGGGTGAAAGCCCGACGCGGAAGGTGACCACAGATGGGAACACAGCATACCGACACGACCGCCGGATCGAGCGACAACCAGCCGACCAGCCGCCGCGAGCGGCTCGACGCCGCGTTCGACGCCGACGCGGGGACGGTGACCGACGAGTGGGAGGGCGCGGCCATCTACACGTCGTGGGGGTACGGGCAGACGAACGTGAACCTCGCGGCGATCGTCGAGGTGTCCGACTCCGGGAAGACCGTGCTCGCCCGCATGGTCCGGGCCGATGTCGAGACGCACTCGAACGGGAGTGAGGGCGTCCGCCCGACCGAGGAGTGCTACGGCGAGCCCTTCCGGCTACACGTCTGGGGAAGCTCGCGCGGAGCGTCGTTCCGCGGCAGCTACCCGTACATCGACGGCGACCCGGAGACCGGCACCCGGCTCGACTCGTTCATCCCCGTGGCCGAACGCGACAGCCCAATCCACCAGACGCCGACGAACCGCGGCCACTAACGGCCGCCACCCCGTCGACGTCTTGAATTGTATTTCTGATACTCTTATTCTACATAGTAACACTTATGATGGTGCCTGCCCTCGGTGAATACGTGCTCGGGGAAACCCGGGCGCGCAGGTGACCACAATGAAAACACAACAGACCGCCACAAGTCGGCGCGAGTGGATCGACACGGACGCCGAGCAGGATGTCAAGGAGGAGTTAAGCTCAGTTATCCTCGCGTCTAACCCGACAAGAGCCCCTTGCGCGAACGAAAATGGGTAGAATGAACTCCGAGCCGAAATATCGCGACGAGGAATGGCTCCGCGAGCAGTACGTGGAAGAACACCGGAGTACAACCGATATTTCAGAAGAATGTGGTTGTGCTCGATCGACAGTATCCAAATGGCTCAATAAACACGACATAGAGACTCGAACGGGGCGAGTGTCGGATGAGCGCTTGAATGATGCTGATTGGCTGCGTAAACAGTATGTGGAGGAACGCCGGAGGTCCTCCGAGATTGCCGAAGATTGTGGTTGTTCCAAACCGACAGTGGTCAGACGGTTAAACAAACACAATATCGAGGTTCGAACGGAAACGAACACGACTACAGACCAGCGATTGGCCGATCCTGAATGGCTCCGCGAGCAGTGCGTGGATGAGCGACGGAGCATCTACGATATCGCCAACGAATGCGGTTGTGACAGCTCGACAGTATCCAGATGGTTAAGCAAACACGACATAGAGGCGGCACAGAGTGAGCAACAGACTCCTGACCAGCGCTTAATCGACGCAGACTGGCTCCGCGAGCAGTACGTGGAGGAGGGTCAGAGTACCAACGAGATTGCTGACGACCGTGATTGTTCCAGTTGGACAGTGTCTAAATGGTTAAGCAAACACGACATAGAGGCGCGCCCCGGTATTGGCGAACTCTCTGGCGAGGAACATCCGCACTACAACGGTGGCCCCGCGCCTTACGGTCCCGGCTGGAACTACCGGAAGCGCGCCGAGGTACGCGAGCGTGACGATCACACCTGCCAAGATCCGCGCTGCTCCGTCACCCAAGCCGACCACCTCGACGAGTACGGTAAGAAGCTCCATGTCCACCACCTACGGAAAGCGCGGGACGTTGAGGATCCCGAGGATCGGAACGCTAAAACAAACCTGATCACACTGTGTCGCGACTGCCATCACCATTGGGAGAGGATTTCCGACACAGGACTCGTCCCCGAGGTAGAACGATGATGTCGCCCGGCTCGGCTCTAGTTACTATCGTATAGTAACGGTCGCTCGTCGTCGATCGACGTCGCCGACGCTTCCCGATATATTTTCACCCCACCGGCGGAAGGACTATGGCACCGTATCGAGACCTGTCAGTCGCTGATGTATACACCGCACAACCCCCTTACTCAGAGACAGCCGCCGCTCACGTTTTACCCACCCGCCCAGCAGAGGGTCGAATGACTCCCCGGTTCGAGCGCACGCTCTCGGTCGCGTGTGCGGTCCTGCTCGTCGTGTCGATGACAACCGCCGGCGTGTCGCTGTCGGCCGCTCCGACGGCCGCACAGACCGGCTCGAACGGCACCGATACCATCTCAGATGACTTCGAGAGCTATGCTGTCGGCGCGACGAATCCCGGCCAGTGGGAGCTTCAATCCGCGGGTGACACGCCGAGTGAAGTGATCGGCGACTCACTCACGGGCTCGCAATCCCTGTCGCTCGCAGCGGGTGACGCCTCGGCCGTCCGCCCGGATGCCACCGTCAACAGCGATGGGTTCGCCATTCAGGCGCTCATCCGAACGACCGATCAGGGCGGAGAGATCGAGTTCGGCGACGTACGGTTCGAGTACGACACCGGCGAGTTCACGAATCGGTTGTATCTCACTGATGGGACGAATCAGACGACTGCCGAGGGCGCGGCGACCGCCGGCGAGTGGACGCGGGTCCAGTTCGTCGGCGACGATGGCGACCTCGCGGTAAAAACATGGCCCGCCGGTGATGCCGAACCCGACCAGCCGGATCTCCAGCTTGATAGCGTCTCGGAATCGGGCGCGCTCACGATCCGGGCTTCGACGGACAGTTCCACGCTCGATATCGACTCGATCGACCTCCAGCCGTACTCGACGTTCGGGAGTGCGACCGTCTCGGGGACCGTCACCGACCAGTACGGCGAGCCCGTTCCGAACGCGACGGTCCAGGGGATCGGCGTCACCGAACGCGCGATCGACGGCGACGATCTCGACGCCGAAGCGAACGCCCTCCTCGATGAGCTTTCGGACCCCCTTCCGGACATCTTCGATCCGGATGCTGACCTCACGGAGACGTACGCGAACGCGGATGGCACCTATGCCGCCGTCCACCCGGCGAGCGCGTGGGACCTCGGCGGCGTCAGTCTCGGTTCCGGTGCGGTATCCTCATCGATCACGCCGAGCCTCGATACGCCCGCGGTGGTTCTCCCGGCGGACGAGCAACTCGTCGTCTCGACGTGGGACGCCACCGAGACGGGCGGCGTGCTCTCACAGGACGGCGTGGATAGCTCACTCCCCGGCGCAACGACGGCCGAGCCCGTGGTCATCGAGCAACTCGGGCCGACCGGCGAGACGACCCACATGCGGACGGTCGACCCCCGGTCACTCGTCGAGGTGACGGCGATCGCAAACCTCGGAACGAAGACCCACGAGGGCGCGGTTGTCGACCTCCCGCCGGGGATCTATCGCGTCCATCCAGAAGACGCCCCGGAGACGGCGGTCGTCGTGGCCGTCGGTGACCCCGCCGCACTCGCGAACACGATCGAGGCCGACCTCCGAGACGACGCCGACCGGCTCACCGCGCGGGCCGACCGCGTGCGGGCATTGACGGCGGACGGCGGGGGCGTGACGGATCTCTCGACCGAGACGAACGCCACCGGCGCGTACACGCTCTCCGTTCCGAGCAGCGTCGAGACCGTCCACCTCCAGGCGTTCGGTGTCGGCGGCGACACACAGACTGTCCTCGACACGAACCCGGAGAACGCGTCGCTCGCGGACGTACGCGACGCCTACGACGGCGGGTATACCGGCACGCTCACACTCTCGACGACGCCCGTCCGGACGACGCCACCCGACGACCAAGCCGACCTCACGGTCCATCGGCTCGACGCGCCGCCGGTCGCGTCGCCCGTTGCCTTCGAGGATCGACTCGACGCATGGGCGAACGATACGCTCGACACCCGGCTGTCGGATCTCAGGTCATCGGTCGTCGACGATCTCACCGGTAACGAGCTGACGCGCGAGAATCTCACGGCCGTCTACGATGACCTCGACGCGCTTCGCGAGCAGAACGACGCCCTCGACGAGCGGGTTCGGGAGCGACTCAGCGAGCGGATCGAGGATCCGACTGCCGTCGACGACGACGTGCTCCGGGAGGAGGTGGCCGGGATTCAGGCCGCGATCGACGACCTCCAGCATACGATCGACGCCGAACCGCCCGAGACTGATCTCGATGACGGGCTCTTGTCCTACGAGACGGTGTTCGACGCGCCCATCCCCGCAGAGGCGGTCGCCGTCACGGCCACGTACGCGAACGGGACGACCGAGCGGATCGGCGACGAGTACGTGACCGTCGAGGAGGGCGGGTTCGGCCCGCTTTCGTCGACGACCGTCGCGATCGAGGAGTACCCCGTCCCCGCGGGAATGCAGGTCGCGGACGTGCGTGTCCAGGTCGCCGGCGCGGATCGACTCGGCGAGAGTCGGGATCGCGTTGCCAGCGACGCCCTCGATGGCGATTTAGCGAGTCTCGATGCGATCACGGTGTCGACGTTCGATCCCGGCCCGGACGACCGCGTCACCCTCGCCGTCGACGCCGGCGACACACGGATGCGCGTTGTGGACGTGGCCGCGCGCAACGCCGCAGGCGACCCCGTCACGGCGACCGTCGACGGCGGCCGGGCGACCGTCCACACCGACGGCCAGGGTATCCACACGATCGCGCTCACGTACGAACAAGCCGGCGTCGAGATGACCGAGACGCTCCGCGTCGAGGCCGGCGCAACGAGCGGATCGACACCCGCGACCGTCCGCATGTCCGAGGGGCCGAGCGGGACGTACGCGATCACCTCGGGGCTCGCCGGGGCGACCGTCGAGACTAGCGGCGACGGGCTGTCGATCGAGGCCCGTGCGGCCGCCGACGACACGCCGGGGGCTATCCACCTCCATCCGCAGGCGGCCATGAGCGGCGACGTGGACACCCTCGACGTCGAGGTCCTCCGGGCGGACGGCGAGACCAGCCTCGACCGGCACGCGTCCGTGTACGTCCACACGACGGGACTCGCGGAGGACGCGTTGCTGTGGCGGGACGATGGCCCGATCACTCGCGGGGGCGACACGCAGTACGGCGAAGTGCTTGACCGGGGCGATGGGAAGGCCGTCGTCTCAACGTACACGGACGCCGACGGAGCCGTGACGGTCGACATCCGGCACGAGCCGAGCGTCCTCGACCGTGCCCAACATTGGACCGCCGTTCGTTCGCCAATTTCACTCCCGATGTAGCGGCAAATATCTTATATTGGCTACACTTTATTGCTGTATGCTAACGACACTCTCACTGGCGGTAGACAAGCACCAGTTGGACTGACCTAACTAGCTTTTCCCCACTACCGTCTTTCAAGCCCGGTTGTGACCACAATCCTCTTTATCGGGCGGCGTCTCCCGTGAGATAGAACCCGCTGCTGCCGGTGTCCTACCGTTGTGGTCACCTTGCGCGTCAAACCCGCAAACACAACTCTTTCGACACACCGTAGCAGGGCGGGTTCACTTCAACAGTCGTGAGCGACAGCACTCCGTCGCTCTCGCGGTCGCTATACCCTATTCGTGAATCTGTCTTGATGGCGGTTGCCGCCACTATCTTTATGCGATACCGCTATCGATACCGTAATCGATACCGATGGATGCCTTCACTGATAGCGGGCTGCCGTGGGATGACTACGGCGCGCTCCGAGAGACAGACCTCGGGGCGTACATCCCCGATGACGAAACGCTCCGAGCGGTCGCGTTCGTCGATAAGGGCGGGACAAGCAAGACGACGAGTCTCGCGCACATGGGCGTCGTGGCCGACCAAGAATTAGGTCTCGATACCCTTCTGATCGCGCTCGACGGCAAGCAAAACGACCTTGCGACGCACTTCGGGATCGAGGGCGACGACCTCGACGACGCGACCCGTTGGCCGACGATCGCGCAGGCGTTCGCGCCGAACATCGACCAGATCGACGAACGGCTGCGGTCGGAGGGCGACACCGACGACGGCGTGCTCGCGGACTTGGCAGTCTCCACGGGCGAAGGGCCGGACCTGATCCCCGCGAGCGAGGAACTGGACGGCGTCGACAAGTCGTTGAGCGACATCGACGACCCGGCACAGCGGTACTCGTTCCTCGACGACTTCCTGAGCCAGTACGTCGACGACCAGTACGACCTCGTGTTGATCGACGTACCCGGAAGCACCTCGAACGTCGCGGCGAACGCGTTGTGGGCGACGAAACACGTGTTCACGCCCGTCCGACCGAGCCCGCTCGATACGAAGCAGGCTGCGAAGATCCGGGCGGAAATCAACGAGAAACGCGAGCGCCACGACTTCCTCTCGGATCTGGAGTTGACGATGGTCGTACTCTCGCAGGTGAGCTCGCAAACGAAGGCCGGGCGGTACTTCCTCGATCAGTTCCGCGAGGCGTTCCCCGTCGAACTCTCGCCCGTCCCCGTCCGGGATTCACAGGCCGTGATCAACGCGCAACTGGAGCGCGAGACGCTATTCGCACACGATTCCGACCTCGCGAGCGCCGAAGAGGCGCGCGACCAGTACCGGCAGAACACCGCCGAACTGGTCCGGCGACTCGGCACTCCGGAGTGGAAGGACGGCGTCGATGGCGTTGACGCCGAGGCGGCCAGCGGGGAGGTGATTCGATGACGGATTCTGATGGTGAGCCGAGTCTAGAAGAACTGCGCGAGGGGTCTACCTTCGGCGATCGCGACGATCCGAACGCGTCGAGTCCCTACGAGAACGGGAACGGCGACCCCGACGACGACGCGATCCGAGAGGATCTAATCGAGCGCATCGACGGGAAGGTGTCGGGCTCAGAGAATCGGTCCCTTGGATGTCGTGACCCGATGTTCGCGGCGTATCTCGACCATCTCTCGGAGAACGACGAGCGGATGGAGTCAGTCGTGACAGCACTCGCCGAAGACCTCGACATGGCCGTTCCTGACGATCCACAGAAGGCCGACGTGATCCGGCTACTCTTGCGGCTCGGGCTTCGCGACGGCACGAGCGAAGAGTACGAGCGGTTGGTCGACGCGCGGGGCGAGCAAGCGAAGCGGTCGATATAGGATAGATCCGACCCGGAGCCTTTTGTACGATAGCGGGCCAATTTCGGTATGGCATTCAGTAGCCTACTCGATACGGTACTGGCCGAGGAAGCTCGCAACAAAGAATTAGACGCAGAACGCGACGACGGATTTCAGACGTGGGTGAAGCGGCTGAATCAGGAATCAAGAGTCCTCATTAAACGTGCCGACCGGTTGGACTTCACCGATAGCAGTGACCGGCAGAGATTCAACGAGCTGATCGAAACGATGGAAGATCGCTTTCGAACCCTCCGGGAACAGGACACAATCGGTGAAGTGCCGATCGCCGTCGTCATGGAGCTTGAAACGCTCCTCGACGAGTTTGCCGAAGCACCCACGTCCGGCGCTGCTGTCTCTCGTGGAACGCTCGGAACACCGTCTCCAGCGAAGCAGGTTCGAAACGCTCGCCGGAAGAAGGAACGAGAGAAACGGCGAGCAAAGCGTGCTTTAGATACCGCCGACACGATCGCGGAGCAGGTTCAAGCAGTCTACAACGCACTCCCCAATGACGAGTAGCTCACACGTCCTATCTGTTACTATCATATAGTAACTACACCACTGGGAATCCCTTTTCCGATGAATATCGTACATTTTCGAATATGATTGAGCATGGGTGTCAAAGTGTTAGATAAACAACAAAGTTATGTCAATCAGTTACTGAAAAGGGGTAGTGGGAAATTCGGATCATACACTCAGTAATTACTTTAGCAGGTCGTCGTCTATTCTTTTACTTGCTCCGTCACACCAATCTCCTGACGACAAAGCCTGTATCGATCTGTTGACTCAGGATCAACCTAGTGAGACCAACGTACTGAGCGTAACACTCTCAGCATCCCCCTCTGAGCGGCTGTCGGTATGGCAACGCGAAGCAGGGAACGAACTCCCAACACGAGCGACAATCATCGATGGCAGAAGAGAGATGACGAAAGCAAACCTTCCAACCTCTGAAGCCGGAACGATTTCCGTACGGGGGCTTCCGAGAGAGGCGGATCTCTTCGATCTCAGTATCTCGATTGCCAGCCAACTCGGGGAGTGGCAATCCACCGACGAAACGACTAGTTTGTGTCTTCACTCTGTAACGGCACTACTCGCCACCTATGACGCCGAGCGAGTAGTCGATCTGATCTCTGCCCTCAACGACCTTTGTGAACGTTTCAGTGTGACTGCTCACCACCACATCGATCCGGACAAGCACGATGAAGAGATGTTAGCAATGCTTCGTCCATTATACGATGCGGTGATCGAGTACACGCCAGAGGATGGCTGGATCCCGACTGAAAGTGTAACCATGACGACGAAACCGTCATTCCGTTCGACGGTAACACCACCTGGTGGGGTGTCAAAGATAGATCCTGACCACCCTGAAACGGTACCGATGCGGTATTCGTTCGAGACGCTGCTGGATCTGTTATCGCCTCCGCGTCGGCGTACGTTGTTGTATCATCTAAAGAACCAACCAGATCAAGTGATCCCACTTGACCGCCTAGCTGAGGAGATCCATGACATTGACCGGTCACTGCCGATCCGCGATTCATCATCACCAGAGGATATCCGGAACGAGCTTCTCGATTGTCATCTCCCGTCGTTACAAGAAGCTGGAATCGCCAAGTATGACGCCAATTCCGAGACGGTCCATTATACACAGAATCAAGGATTGGAATCCTTCCTTCAATATATCGAAACGATCGAATTGGGCTGAGTAACGCTTTCGAAATTACCGACAGAAGAAGAGAATCAACGAGTCCAGCACGTGCCTCTTCGGTTGTCGTCCCGGGCCTATTTACGCCATACTGACGCGTCTACACTACGGACCGGCACGACCGGCACAACCCCCTATGAGCGACCGACACGCACCCTCGACAGCCGAACAGTCAGCCGACTCAGGACACCGGGCTTCCGGTGAGACTGACGCCCTCTCCGCCGGCGACACGCACGTCGTCCGCGGCGTCGGCGAGAACACCCGCGTCGAGTGTCCCGACCACGACACGGTGTACGGCCCACACCCTGGAGCGCGATCGCTGTTCGCGTTCTGCCCGTACTGCGGGGCCGACGCCGACACGATCGGCCACGAGTCCGGTCCCGTCGAGGGCGAACTCCAGTGCCCGTCGACGGCCATGAGCACGTATCGCTTCTGTCCCGGCTGCGGGGCCGAGGTGAACGAATGAGCACCGACTCGGACCGCGACGACTCGGACGGCAGTATCGAGCGCGACGCCGGCGTTCCGGACATCCCCGACCTCGACGAATGCCAGCGGTGCGGCGACGAGCGAGACGGCCACGCGTACCTCCTCGTGTTCGGCGAGTGGAACCCCGATCGGTCGGGCTTCGAGCGCCCCCCGGCCATGCGACCCTTCTGTCGGGACTGCTGGCAAGAACACCACGGCCGGACGACCGGCACACACTGGTCGATCGACGACCCGCAACGCGTGTGGGACGTACTCCGGGCGTCCGATGGCGAGCTTGTCGCCGACCTCATGCCGCTGTTCATGGGCGGGCGGCCGTTCGTCCGCGTCGATGGCGACGGCGAACTCACGGCCGTCGGCCCGACGATGATCGACGGCGGCGAGAATGGTGAGGGGACGCCCGTCATCGAGGAGAAGATCGTCCGGCTGGAGGGCTTCGACCGTGAGGCGTTGTTCGAGGCGATCCGGAGCTATCGCGACCTGCCGGACGATAGCGGCTCGGTCATCATCCGGCCGGTTGAAGAGACGCCGTTCGAGCGGTTCACGGGGCGGGGCGAACACTCGGCGAGTCTCGGACGGTGGACGAAATGAGCGACGATCACGGCGGGAAAGCAGATCATGTACCTACGGCAGGCGAGGCAGAAATCAGCGGGACGCTCGAAACGGTCGCCAACTCTGGAGAGGGTCAATGCCGCTTCTGTGACTACGTAGCAGAAGGTGATTCCTTCGGAGAGATATTCGAGGATCTCGCAGAACACGGCGAGCAGGAACACGACTGGGATCCGACGGAGGGCTGGTCCGAATGAGCGTCGGCGACGACGACCACAACCCGCTCTTGAGCCCGCCGTCGACGGGCCTCGACACGGGGAACTGGGACGCCGACGGCCCGCTCGCCGGGTGGCGTGTCGAACGCGATCGTGACGGTCGCGTCCTCGACTTCGTCATCGAGTCGACGTGGGACCGGAAGGGGTGTTTCTGTCTCCTTACGCGAGTGACTGAGTACATCGTGCTCGGCCGTCACCACGGTCCGGAGCGGATCGGCGAGTCCGCGACTTACTACCGGGGGTTCGTCTACGAGCCGGCGGTCGAGTCGCTGCCGAAGGGCTGCTTCGGGACACGACTCGTCCAGTGTGAGAACCGTGGTGGTTGGTTCGTGTGGGACGAGCGGACGTGGCGGAACAGCTGTAAGTCGTACACGAAGACCGTAAGCGAGGTCGCCCACCGGAAGACCGACCGGCTCGCCGACGCCGCCGCGCAACGTCGCGAGGGAGAACTATGAGCGTCGATGACACCGCGACACCGTCTCGTCCGCTCCCACGCGTCCGTGTCGAACATCCGAGCGCCGAGCGCGGGGCCGAGGACGTACGCGTCCACCTGGACGAGCCCGGTTGTGAGTTGTGCGGCGTCCCGGACACACCCCGTGTGCTCGTTGAAATCCCGTGGACCGGGAAGCGCGGACTCCGGCCCGTCTGTCGCGGCCACCCGGAGCATCCCGAGCATCCGGGGTACCCCAGCCGGGAGAACCCGACCGAGTACCGAATTTGTCCGGGGTGTGGAGCCGTAGATCGGCTCCTTTCGGCCGGCGTGTGTCGAGCCTGTTTCGACCCGACGGAGGAAACCCAATGAGCACTGACGACACCGCCGCGCCGACGACCGTCGACGGGACGAGCATGGCGTTCGTCGCCAACAAGAAGAAGGACTCGTGGCGGACGCCGCCCGCGCTCTACGAGCCGATCGCCGAGGCCGTCGGCGGGATCGACCTCGACCCGTGTGCCGGCCCGTCCGGTGACCGGCTGGAACTACCGGGCGACGCCGAACCTGCGGAGGACCTCCCGCCGACCAAGATCGCGGATCGGAACGTCATGCCGTGGGAGGACGGCCTCTCCGTGAGGTGGATGGGTGACGTGTTCGTGAACCCGCCGTTCTCAGATGTCGACGAGTGGCTGGCGATGGCCGTCGGCGCGTGGATGGCCGGCGACGCCGACCGCGTGTTCTTCGTCACGGCCGCGAACACCGGGACGCTCGCGTGGTATCACCGCTGGATCGCGTCGTTCGCGTCGATGACGTACTTCACCGGCCCGAGACAGAACTACATCGATCCCGAACAGAATGAGCTCGCGAGTGGCGTCTCGTTCAACACGGCTGTCTCCGTATTCGGCGAGGTTCCCGCGTCGCTGGCGCGGTACTGGAGACGGGAGGGCGACCTCGTGGTCCGCCCGTGGAACGCCGGTGGGATCGTCGAGGACCAAGGCGACGGAGGTGACCGATGAGCAATCGCCCAAAGGACCGCCAGAAAGGGATGGACACCCTGTTTCCGATGGCCGACGCCCACTCGTGTCGTGTCTGTAACGAGCACGTCGAGGACGGCCGGCGGAACTACTGCTCGCCCCGCTGTAAGCGGATCGCGAAGGCCGTCCAGCGGATGTTCGTGTGGGACTGCGTCCGCGAAGCCGTCTTCGAGCGCGACGACTACACCTGCCAAGAGTGCGGGCTCTCGAAGGATCGTTGGTGGCGGGCGTACTGGCAGGTCCGTGAGCGGATCGACGAGTTAAGCGCGCCGGCCCACCCGAAAAAGAGCGACCACCCCGCGGCGTCGTACGACCGCTGGCGACGCGTCCGGGGCGAGATTCAGGAGCGGTACGGCGTGGGCTCGCCGACCGACGGGGGGTTCCACGCGGATCACATCGAGCGCGTCGCCGACGGGGGCCACCCGTTCGCTGAGACGAACCTCCAGACGCTCTGTAAGTACTGTCACCGCGAGAAGACCGCCGCGGAGAACCGGACGGGCGAGCCGTCGATCGAAGACCGCCCGGAGGTCGGCCTCGACGCGTACATGGACGCCGCGACCGACGGCGGCGACGTCGACGCTGGAGGTGACCGATGAGCCCGTCGATCCCGACCCTCGCGTTCGCCGATCGGCACGTCGCGCCCATCGTGAAGGGGCAGAAGACGGCGACGATCCGCCTCGATCTCGACTCACGGATCCAACTCGGCCGGCGCGTCCAGTTCGTCGATACCGAGGGCGAGCGGTTCGCGACCGCGATCATTGACGACCGAGGCTACGAGCGGCTGGCACGACTCGCCCGGACCGACGTGGCCGGCCACCAGCGGTACGCTCAGCCGGCCGACTTGGTGGCCGAGATGCGCGAGTACTACCCCGACCGGCGCGTGACGGGCGACACGCTCGCGGACGTACTCTACTGGAGAGTCGATGACCTATGGGAGTGACCGAGACGCGACAAGAGCGGTTCGAGGCTCCGCCACGGGCCGTGCGTTTCGACGAGACGGAGCCGGCAGTGACGCGGCGCGTGTTCCGGTGTGACGGCCACCGCTACGAGAACGAGCTCGCGTATGACCTGCGCGACGACGGCGACCGGCTCGCGTTCGAGCGCAAGCTCGACACGTTCATCGAGTGGTTCGAGGACGCGCAAGAGCGGTCCGACGGGCGGGTGTACGTCGAGGATGAGGCCGGACACTGGGTGTTCCGCCGCGGCCACACGCTGATCGCCTGTAACGTCGAGGAGGTCTCGAAGCGGGACCGCCGGATCTATTTCTCGGTCGACGTTCTCGACAGCGCGTAGTTACTCGCTTTTCGCGATCCGCTTTGCGAGGTCCATCACGGTCTCGATGTTCGTCGCATCCTCGTCGTTTGTGGTCGTGCTACCATTCTCAACGATATCAGACGGGTTGGTGAACATCTGCCCCATCGAGACGAGCATGAACTCGGCGAGCTGGGCATCGGTCTCATCGAGCGACTGCTGAGACTCTAAGACCTTTCGAGAGGGTTCAAGTGTCTGTGCCATCGTCGATTTGAAGGCGTACTCCTCCATGAGGCGTCGCTTGCGAGAGTAGTTCTTAGATGTGAACCACACACCGACTAGGAGTGGAATCAAGAGCGTCACACGCGAAACGGTACCAATACCAAGACTGGTAGATTCTAGAAGGCTCCAAAATATCACGATAGCTCCCGCAATAAGGGCGATTATCGCACCAAAGGTGAGTCTGGCCCATCGTGTCGCCGAATTTTCTAGTTCTTCTTTTCGCTCAGTGAAGTTTCTATCAAGAGACGCTGCAATCGCACCGCTAAGTAGTGTATCAATTCGATCTTCAATATCATCGAGGCTGCTTTTCTGCTGGCTTAATTGCTCAGATCTGTCTTCTATCTCAGAGAGATTTGAATCGAGCCGATCTTCGTAGTCGTTCATCTGCTCTGTCTTTTTGAGAACTTTCTCGTAACGATCGTTGATTGTATCTGCTTCCTTCTTAATGTCCTGAGACGTGTTCGAAGCCTTGTTTTCGATTTCCTCTAAGCTTCCTTGAGACTCCTTTGCCGAAGAAACAATCCGATCGATCTCATCTTGCTGTTCAGATATGTCGTCGTGGATAGAATTTATCTTCTCGTGCGTCTCTTCGGCTTCCCCGAGATTTTGGATTGCCTTCTGGTGCTCCTCACGGGTTTGTTCGAGTTTATGTAATTGCTCGGAGAAATCGAGATGTTCTCCGACCCGTAAATCTAGACTTAGGTCCCCAATGACGTAAGTTTGGAGTTTGTCGACACGATTGATGAAGTCCTTACCAGGGTTGTTTCTCCGCCCATCGTTTTTGTTTACAATGTTGCCAGCTTCCTGACGAACACTGTTTAATCGGTCTTTGATGTTACTTTGCTGTCCTCTCCCGAAGACGCTAATAATATCATTTTCAATAGCAATCTCAAGCAACTCAGAGATATGCTCAAAGTCTGCAATTGCCTCATTTAGTGTGATCCCCCCATGTTCTGTGGTGTAGTTTTCTTCAGCTGCTATCTCAGAAAATTCACTGACATTGTCAAAGTGTTCGTGGTTGAGTAAGTCACGAATCTTCTCAACGTGCTGGCTCATGTCCTACTACTGATTAGTCCATCACAAAGAATGATTCCCACTCCAAATAATCTAACTTTACATAGTAATTACTAAGTGGGGTCGGTCCGTTGGTCGAAGTGTGCCCGGGGAAACCCGGACGCGCAAGGTGACCACAGATGGATGACACCGATTTCGACGTTGCCGACGCAGCACAGGAACTCGAACGCAAGCCGACGACGCAGAGTGGCTCCGTCCGCAAGAACGACGCGATGGCGTGGCTGAAAGGCCTCGATACGCCCTCGGACGACGAGCTGATCAGCGCGGTGACGCACAAGCCCGACGAGTTCTCAGGGTCGACGTTCGCGACGCCAGTCTCACAGGTCCGCGTGACGGGTGACTCGACGTTCATTTCCGCCGTCGCCGGCCTGCTCAAGCCGCTCCTCGTGTGGGAGAGTTCCGCGACCCGGCTCGATCTCAAGGTCCAACAGGTCGAGGATCGCGAGACCGGCGAGTTGACCGACAACTACGCGCTGTACCTCGGTGCGGCCGAACGCGGCGGCCAGGGCAAGATCGCGTCAGCACTGATGGGAACGAACAAGGAGAACGACCGGAAGCTGCTGGAGGCTCTCGACGATATGTAGGCGCGACCTCTCCCGGTAACCCATCTTTCATTCTTTGATAATCTTATTCAGCATAGTAAAATCTAAGTAGGGGCGGGGATTCGATCGGGGTGTGCTCGGGGAAACTCGGGCGCGCAGGTGACCACCGATGAACGAAACCTTCGGAAACGCAGGCGTAGTACAGACCACCGACCGCCTCAGCAACGAGGCCGGCTGGAGCGCGGTCGAAGAGCGTGTCACGGAGAAGCTCGACGACGCGGCCGAGATATTCGATGCCGCCGAGACGATCCACGAGTGGGACGACCTTCACGCGTGGGCGGCCGCGTTCGCCGAGGGCGGCTCGGCGATCACGTTCGAGCACCCCGACGGCGCGTGGGTCCGGATCAGCGAGGGCTCGGTGAAAAACGGGTTCGATGTCCACACTTCGACTGGCGCGGAGCGGGTGGTCCCCCAGCGGGCGATCGTCTCGACGAAGCGGTACGTCCACTCCCTCGACCGGTGCGTGACGACGGCCGTCGCACAGATGTGCGCGTACAGTCGCGACGGCGAGTTCTGACGGGAGGTTAAAGGCGATCCTTCGAGTGGTGGGCGTATGCCCGCCCAACGGTCGTATGTCGTTGTCGAGGCCCTCAACGGCACAGACGTACTTCGATTCAGCGTTGAGGGCGATCTTGA
Source organism: Halorubrum aethiopicum (assembly GCF_001542905.1). Lineage (NCBI taxonomy): Archaea > Methanobacteriati > Methanobacteriota > Halobacteria > Halobacteriales > Haloferacaceae > Halorubrum > Halorubrum aethiopicum. The sequence continues at coordinate 110,125 of NZ_LOAJ01000002.1, forward strand.
ATCTGGTCGTTCCGTCTACTTTACCGACCAGTCCCCCGTGTTCACCGTGACTGTCGAGAATCTAACCGAAAAGCGAGTAGAACTAGATAATTGGGCGCGGTTGATTTTCGATGAATCGGATAGTGCTCACGAGTCGGGTGAACAGATCAGCTGTACGCTCGGACCGAAAGAGACCGATTCATTCGATTTTGAACTGGACATGCTCTCCCACCAGGGAAACGCAGCTATCGGGGTTCATACTATGTCTGCGTCTGAGGACGATGATCAATACTCAACAAGAAAGAACAATAATCGGATGAAACGTCTCTACACCTTCATGGTGTACGATCGGGAATATTACAAGCTGAACTACCTCCGACCGCGACGGGCACAGTATGCGGCAGCGATACTTACGGTCGGCATCGTTTTGTTCAGCGCAGCCTCCTACTTCTACAGCATCGGGTGGATATGAAAACCCGAACGGCTACCCTTCGACAACGTCGTCCAGCTCGACACCCTCCAGTACGTGTTCGTCGTGATACCCTTCCTCGGCGAGCCACGCGCACAGCGAGCGCACGTCGCTCACCAGGTGCCGCTTGGCGTCGCGGGTGACGTACCGCCTCGCGACTCGCAGGAGCGTCTCCACGGCTGTCTCTCGGCTGTGGGGCTCCGTGAGTCGCACGTCGTTCCGTCGCTCGAACCGGCGGGCGTACGCGGCGATCCGCGAGCGCGTCGCCTCGATCGTCGACTCCGCGAGGTCGCGCTGCTGGAGTGACTCGATATACTCGCTAAGAGCGACCATGACCTCGTGATCGTCTTCCGCAAGCTCCCAGTCGTAGCCCTCGTAGGGAACGACACCGACGTCTTCGCGAAAGAACTCGCGAGGAGTACGGTCGTGACGTTCGCTAAGCGTGTAGATGAGCCCGCGGAATCGATCCGCGACCCACCGATAGGGCGGGTGTTCGGTCTCGGGATCCATCCCGTCGGCCCGCATGGCCGGCGCGATCGTCTCCCAGTACGCCTCGACGAGCTCATCGATGGTGAGCGAACTCCATCGAACCGAGCCATCGGAATAGGTCCTCGTCACGCCCGATCCCCCGTGGTCATATCCTCGGAGGCGTCCGCGACGGCAGTATCGCTTTCGGTACTGATCGCGGTATCGCTATCGGTATCGCTATCGGTATCGAATACGATACCGGATACGGTATCACTTATTTGCGGCCGGCTCACACACTCACGAACGAACTCGGGAGCGTCACGAGTTGGGGTGATTTGCGACCGATAGATCGTGATAGCGTCGTCGGGGCGACCGATGTCCAGGTCTCGAAGCGACTGTTCGAGGACCGAACGCGAGACCGTGTCGTGCGACCAGCCGCCCGAGGGGTAGGTGTGCCAGCGGTGGAACGCCGGCTCGTCGCCCTCGACGTCTCCGGCGGCGTCGTCGTACGCGAGCCACCACTCGTGATCAGACGGGAGATAGAGGTAGATCGCGACGGTCCCCCGCGTCGCTTCGAGCGCGTCGAGCCACGCGCCGGCGTCGATCGCGTCGTTCGTCCGCCGTCCTGCGAGCACGTCGATGACGGGCTTCGTTGCTCGCGACGGCGCGAAGGGCGAGCCCTCACACCCGACCAGCAGGCGGTAGGCGGACGGGCCAGCAGTCCGGCGCGTCCCCATCAACCGAGCACCCCGTGAAGCGCGAGGGCGTTCGTGAACGCCGCCAGCGACGTAAGGAGCGCGCCGAAGGCCACGACGCCGGCGGCGGCCGTCCGCGACCACTCACGGACGATCAGGACGGCCGTCGCGACCAGCGCGAGCGCGCCGAGCTTGAACGCGGCGAAGCCCGCGAAGCCGTAGGCGTGGATGACCGCCTTGATGACGGGGTTGTCCTCGGAGAAGCCGGCGGTGAGTCCGTACTGCGTCGTGACGAAATCGAGGATCGATGCGATCACCAGGACCGTCCACGCGGCCGCCGCGAGCATGGCGTCCCGCTGCTCGGCGTCGATATCGCCGACCGCACCACCGATCCGACCGTCCGAACCTCGGGAGTGACTACTCGACATGGCGATCCTCCGGGCTCATATCGAGCGACTCGACGGGATCGGCCGCTTCGGTCGGTCCGAGCACGTCGAAGTCCGGGAGTGCGCCCACGAGCGGGCGGCTGTCCGATCGAGTGTAAAGGTCGGTCGCAACCTCCTGGTGGCCCTCCAGCCCCGATCCTTCGAGCCGGGCGATCACGTCGTCCTTGCCGTCGAGCGGGATGAAGTGGATCACGTCCGTCTCGTCGGCGTCGTAGTCCGCCCAGCCTTCAGGGGGCGACCGATCGCCGAGGCTGTCGGCGTACTCGCGAATCGACCGAGGCTCGCGAACGACGATGACCCAGTCGTCAGCACCGTCCCGCGTGTACTCACAGATCGTCCCGACCGTCACGTCCTCGCGAGGGAGTGAGTCCGTCTCGCTGTCGGGCTCAGTCATCACTCTCCTCCGTGAAGCCGAACTCGTTGAGCGACGCGTTTTCGGCGGCCTTCTCTTCGATCTCTTCCTCGGCGACACACCACTCACACCACCAGTCGTCGGGCGTGTCCGGATCGATGCGCTCCGTCTCGTCGAGGTCGACCCGTGCGTCGTCGTCGCGGATGACGTGGAGACACTCCGGGCACATCTCGGCTTCGTCGGCAGGCACGAGCAGCCCGTCGATCGCCCCGATCCGCTCCATCACGTCGAAGGCGGTGACGTACTGCGGGATACGCGTGACCGTCCACTCGTTGCCGTGGACGTTGTGGCCGCCGCGCTCGATCGTGTCGAACTGGTCGTAGGTGTGGAACGAGTCGCCGTGTTCGCGATTCAAGTGACGCGCGCCACGCTTCGCGATCGACGACAGCTCGTCGCCGCCGAAAATACTCGAACAGTCATGCCGGGAACACTCGAACCGGAACGTATCGAGCGCTGGTTCGGTCGCCGGCGCGTCGTTGCTCCGAGACATCAGTACCAGCACCCCTCTTCGGCCCACGACGCCAGTACGTCGTTCTTCTGTTCGCGAGAGTAGCCGTCGTACTCGCTGTCGCGCTTTGCCGGGCCGATCGACTCGGCAAGGTCGCGGAGGACGTGCCAAGACGTCTGCCCCATCGGCGTCTCGATCCACACTATCGCCCACTCGTCGCCGGCGTCCGGGGCCGGCTTCCACCCAGACGGTGCGCCCGTCGCGACGGCCAGCGCACACGCCAGCAGGTTGCGGTCGTGATACACGTCGTTGAGCGTCTTTTCGTTCGTCTCGTCGGCGGTATCGCTATCGGTACCGTATTCGGTATCGTTAACGGTATCGCTTTCAGTATCGCTATCGATATCGTTCATGGTTCGGCCTCCAGGTGGTTGCGCGCGTCTCGAACCGCCGGGTGCGGGTCGGGTAGTTCACGGATCGTTTTCTGGACGTAGACGCCGTGCGTCTCGTGTTCAACGGTGAGGTCAGTCCCCGTCTCGGGATGCCGAGCGGCGCTCTGCTTGAAGAAGAACTGGACGCTGTCACGGCGGCACTGATCGCGGATCGAACGCGCCCACGCGTGTTCCATGTCCCGGTAGCCGTCGCCGCTCTCGCCGCCGACGATCGCCCACTCGTACCCGGAGAGATCCACGTCGCCGACCGGACCGATCAGCGGCTCGAACGAGACGAACAGCACGTCAGCGTCACACCCACGGAGGAGGTCGAGACGTTCGGTCACCCGATCGTCCTCGACACTCGTCCCCATCCACACGTTCGGCGGCCACTCCAGCGTCATGTGGGCGGCTCGTCCCGGCCGCTTCGTGAGGATCTGGAAGATGACGTGCGGGCAGTTCCGCATCACCGCGAACACGTCCTCGATGTACGCGTCGGGCACCTCGGCGTGGAAGAGGTCGCTCATCGAGTTGACGAACACCCGCGCCGGCTCGTCTATTTCGTACGGCTCTTCGAGCTTGTGCCGCTGGAGGGTGACGTTCTCCTCGGCGTGCTCGGCCGTCCACGGCTCGTCCGTGTGGCCGTGCATCCGAGAGATAGTCTCGGCGTAGCAGTTCTCACAGCCCGCGGAGACCTTGCTACAGCCGTGTGTGGGATTCCAAGTGCGGTCAGTCCACGCGATCGCGCTATCTTGCATCGGCGTCACCCCCGGCGTTGCGACCGTCGTAGGCGTCGTCGAACGTGTTGATCCACTCCCGTTGGTTCGCCGTGAGCCCGTGGCGTTCGACCGCCTGCGCGCCGTTCGTGTCGGGCTTGGCGTGAAGCCACTCGCGACGGTTCTGTTCGAGCAGCATCAACGCGAGATTCAGCACCGGGCCGTCGTACTGCTCTTTCAGTCGGTCAGCGTGCTCGTTCTTGACCCGGCGGGGTGTCCCGCCGCGAGAGTCGGGATCACAATCGTCGATCGTCTTTTCGACCACGTCAAGCGCACGGCGTAGTTCTGAGTACGCGTCGATCAACTCCCGGTGGACCCGCCAGAGGTCACTCGCCGGGGTTCGCGTCGTCGCGAGGCCGGCCGTCTGCGTGACGGCGTCGGCCGTCTCCTCGTTCGCGGCCGCGACTCGTTCGGACACGCGCTGGAGTTGCTCGCGCGTCTCGCCGTCGACGCGTTCCTCGATGCCCGTCATCGCGGATCCTCCAGTATATCTGCGGCAGTCGTGTCGCTCTCGATAACCATCTCGCCGTCCTCAGTCTCGACGAGAATGCCGGTATCGCTATCGGTATCGTATTCGCTATCGGTATCGATATCACCAAGATCGGTGGTCTCGTCCCCAGAGCCTTCGAACCACACCAGGCCCGGCACGTCGATGTCGGGATAGTCGTGAAACCACTTATCAGGAAGCCACTCGTCGGCCTCCCGTTCGGTCATGGGTGTCGGGAAGACGATGATCGCTTCGAGGTCGTACGGGACCGTGACCCCGCCGCTGTTGCCATCGTCGAGGCCGAACCCGATGCCGCCGTCCGGCGCGACGTAGTGTGCTATCCAGCCGCCGTCGAGCTTCGCCTCTCGGAGTTCGTCTTTCGTGACGAGCTCACAGACGAGGATCCCCTCCTCGATCGTGTGAGAGCCGTCATCGGCGTCGACTTCGACCGTCCGCGTCGGGCGGCCGATCCGCCAGCCGGCGTACTCGTACTCGTCGTCGACGTTGTGGTCGTCGTTACGCATCGGTCTCACCCTCGTTCTCGCGGTCTGTCTCCCGAGCGCGTGCCGACCGGCGGTTCTCTTCGTCGGCGAGTCGGTGACGGAGTTCTCGGAGGTCGCTCTCGGAGAGCGATTCCTTGTGCCGAGCGAACGTCTCGATGAGCCCCACGTCGGCCCCGCGGTAGCGAAGGGCCGTCGTGAGCGCGTCGCGAAGCTCGCGGAGGTCCTCGGTATTCTCGAACGCCGTCTCCGAGTAGATATCGTCGCCCTCGACATCGAGACTGATCGACGCGTACAGCGTCGCGACGGGGTCCGGATCGTCGATTGTGTGCGCCGCCACGCCCAGCGAAAGCGTACAGTCGCCCTCCTCGTACATCCGGACGCGGCCGTCCTCGATGTTCACACCCATCGACGCGTCGAACTCGGTGACGCTCGGGAACACGGCGTCGTCCATCGCAACCGGGACAGTCTCGCCGTTCGGCATCGTGAGAGTATCGTCGCCGTCATCATCGCAGGTGCCGATGGAGCGCATCAGGCCACCTCCACGTAGCCGATCCGCTCAGTCTTCTCCGAGACGACCCGGAGCCCGGTGTGTCGTTCAACCATGTCCTCGGCTTCGGCCTGCGTCTCCGCCGTCCGTTCGTACCGCTCGTACCGGTACCCACTCGGCGTGTCGTCGGCCTCCTTCACGACCACTTCCCACTCGGGGATCAGCTCTGTCTGTTCGGCCATCGACGCGTCGCCGAGGTCAGACTCGATCGCGGCGTACTGCCGGTAGATTTCCTCGACACTCGCGCCCTGATCGCGGAGGTCAACCGCGATCGCGGCGAAGTGGTTGTCCGACTCGCGGAGCTTCTGGAACTCACGTTCGGCGCGAGCGCGCTGCTGCAGGCTCACGCCATCGTTGGGTTGGATCGATTCGTCCGTCGTCGTGTCGTCAGTCTCAGTCGTCATCGGGGGTTGTGCCGGTGTCGTCGGCGTCGTCGGTATGGTCAGTCGCGCTGTGCTCCGTCTCGTCCTCCATCTCGTCGAGGAGGTCGGCGATCGCGAGCCGGATCGCATGCGAGCGATTCCGGAACTCGCCGGCCTCGACGCGCTCGTCGAGTTCGTTCAGGTGGTCACGCGAGACGCGGGCCGTGATCCGGTGGCGGAGCGCGTCCACATCGTCGGGGAACACGGGTTTGCGCTCACCGGTCGCCATCGGTCGCACCTCCGTTAGTCGCGACCGCGGTCGTGGCATCAATCTCGTCACTCATCCAGCCGATTTGCTCGAACATCCCGCCTTGCGCGGCCTCGACCTCTTGGAACGGGAACAAGACTGTCAGATCACCAGGAGCGCGAAGCGCGTCGAAGACGCCACGCTCTTCCAGCGGGTCGCGATAGGCGTGGCCGAGGAGTACCTCCAACTCCACGTCTCGCGGGTCAACGTCGTCGGTAGTCTTCGCGATCCACGCCGCGAGCCCCTCGTGAACGGTGAGCGCCCACAGGTCGAGCCGGGTGTCCACGGGCTCACCCGAGGGAAGCCGCGCATCCGAGTCGACCGGAATACCGCGCCAGTCGTCGGGCGTCCGTTCGTAGTACGCGATCGGCGTCTCCGGGTGAAGCACGTCATGCTCGGCGGAAATGACCCGCCAGTCGTCTCGGAGTTCGCCGTAGCCGCCCTTGTTCGACCAGTACGCACCTTTGTACCGCTCTTCCGCCGGCAGCAACCCATCGTCTTCGTACTTCGAGCCGGAGCAGCCGACCGCAGCGAGCCGGAGCGGGTCGCGATCGCGGTGGGCGTCGATCGCCCTCGCAGCCGAGAGCGTGATGCTCATCCCGTACCAACGGTCGCCGATCTCGGTGCCTCCGCGCTCGATGTCGCGGAGCCCGCGCTCGGCCGCCGGCAGCGTGTCGAAGGCGGTCGCGATGTTCGCTGCGAAGGTGCCACGAACGCGCTCGCCGGCGTCGGCGAGGATGTCGATCAGCAACTCGTAGAGGTCGCGGTCGGTGGAATCGACCGTCACCGCGTGGCTGACGTGGCCGCGGAACTCCTTGACGACCACGAGGTCGTCGGTCGGAAGTTCGTGCTCGCGGGGCATCGGAGTGGAGTCGGCGGTGTCACTCGACATCGGCGACCCCCTGCCATTCGACACGATCGACGGCTTCGTCGACCATCCAAATACGGGCGACCACGGTCCCGTGTTCGTGCTCACCGGGATCGATCCGATCTTCCGCTTGTTCGATCAACGACTCCGCTTCGTCATGTTCGTCGCGTGAGATGGTTGGTCGACCGTCCGACCACTTCCAGCCGACGAGGTTCTTCCCGAGCCGGTCAGCCGCGTCGAAAATACGGAGTATGGCGTCGTGTTCAACCCCACCGCCGTCGGCGACGAGCTCACTCCCAGTCCGCGCGTCGACCGCGTTCCGGTACGATGCGTCGGCGTACGCAGGACACCGTTCCGCTGCCGCGGAACGAGCCTCTTGTACCGTGTCGTAGGTCTCGTTTCCAGCGTAGTGAGCGGTGTACTTGCGGTCGGGTACGTCCGGCGGCCGCTCGAACAGTTCGCGCGTCTTGACCTGATACTCGACGACCCACTCGTGTTCCTTCAGGTCGACCACCTGGCACATGGCTCGTTTCGGATGGATCGTCACGTGCGTCAACACCCGCTCGCCGAGGTCGAGATCGGTGTCATCGATGGCGTTCGGAACCCGGAACTTCTCGCGACCGTCGCGAGGGTCGTACCAGATCACGCCTGCCTTATCGGACATCGCGTACCGGGCGTGCGCGTAGTGGGTCCGTCCATCGAGATCGACGCCGATGCCGATCGTCGGAACGGTGCCGGCCGCCTGATCGATGGTGCGCTGGCTACTCGCCATCGTCAGCACCCCGCGTATCCACGTCGCCAACCCACTCATCGAGGGACGCGTTGTTCGAGAGCCGACGGCGGGTCGTCTCGATCTCCGCCTCACAGTCGTCACACCAGAACGACGCTTCACTCGGGTCGCCGTCGCCGTCGAGGATGCGGTCCTTCCAGTAGTCGAGCCAGGTGAACGACTCGCCACAGATTTCACACGGCATCGACGGATTCCGGTCGATAGGCTGTTCGGGTTCGGGCTGGAGGTCGTCGTAGGAGCCGACCGCCATCCCGCCGTCAGTCAGCAACCCCTGTTCGGGATCGTCGACGAGCTCTCCGCCATCATCCTCGGGGAGCCGCACGACGCCGACCCGCTGGTCCAGTTCCAGCCGGTCCATCGACCCGGCGGCCGACCGGACCTGCTGCTCCGTGAGTCCCGTTCGCTCCGCGGCCTCGCGGAACGACAGTTCGGGGTACTCACTCGACTCGATCGCGTCCCGAATCTGCTCGGGGACGGATTGCTCGTCGGGGTCGGATTCAGAGACACCGCCATCCGTAACGACCGTGTTCCACCGTTCCATCCGGTCGAGACACGTCTCACACGTCACCGGCGGGACGTACTCCTCGCCGTCCTCGACGAACCGCTCCTCGCGACTCTCGCGCGGAACGTACGAGTCGTTTTCACAGAGCCAGGAGTCCTCAGTCCGTGAGAGCCGGCCGTCCGTGAAGCCCTCCTTCACGTGAAGATGGACGACGGTGTTGGCCGCGTGACCGGTGCCGGTACTGCCACGAAGCAACCCCGACCGGCGCAGCTTGATCGCCGTGTCGTGCTCGAACGGGATTTCATACCGACTCCAGAACCGCTCGGCTGCCTCGATCGCGGAGTCATCTCCGGACTGCTCAGACATCGTCGCCCTCCGGAACCCGCTCCCACTCTTCGTTGACGGTGACGCGGATCTGGTCTAACCGGCTGGCGTCATCGAGCGTGTCCTCGATCGTCGAGAACACTGCCTCGGCGTCCTCTTCGATGTGCGTGTCCGAGTAGAGAGTCGCGGTCAGAGAGGCGTGTTCCGTCTCGAACGCCACCGCAGTCTCGTCCATCAGGTGCGACGACGGCTTCCCGTCGTGGGGCGGCCGGAATCCACTCGCGCTCCGGAGGTGATTCACCGCGGCTTTGTCAGCAACGAGGAGACCGACTTCACCGACGCTCTCCCGGCCTTCCGCTTCGATCTTGAGGAGGAATCCCTGTCCCCACGTCAGATTCGTCCCCGACCACTCGTCGTTGTGCGTCTGTTCGTCCGCGTCGTCGGACTCGGTGACGCCGCCATCCGTCACGGCCTCGCCGCGCTCGCGACGCTTCTCCAGCACCTCGCGATCGACTATCGACACGTCGACTGCCGACGAAGCGACCGACTGCTCAGCCTGCTCGCGCGTAGTTGCCGTCGTCGGCTCGAACGAGGTGTGCTCGTGATACCGGACTACGTCGCCGTCGACGAGCTCGTAGAACCAGGTCAGGTACTCGCGCTCCGGGTTCACGCACCGGACGAGTTGGTCGCCGTCGAGCACCTCGAACCGCCCGGACTCGACATGTGCGAGCCGGAGCGTCCCGGCCACGTTGAACGGATAAACGTCGTCAACCATCGTCACCGACGAGTGATTCGCGTGAGCATCGCCGTTAAACGCCATACAGCCGGGATCCTGTGGAAACGAGTCAACACGCTGTTGGACCGCCTCCGAGTCGCCGGGCTCGACGTCGCCGATTTCGATCAGGTCGTACCCGTCCGGGTGGATGACGATCGCCGCGTCCTCCAGGGCCGGTCGGGGATCTGTACTACTACCGCCATCTGCTGTCGTAGGGGGTTGTGCCATAGTGGCTGGTTCCAGCCGACCGGCGTCACCGTCGACGCCGGCGAGCGACTCAGAACCTATCTCACCCTCTATTTGCCACTAACTTAATATTTTGCGTGTCAAGTTTTGTCTGCTGTATTGTGGACTCTACTGTCAATAAAGAGCCGGTATCATTATTATATCACCATTTTCCGGAGTTTTATTTAATCACGGGAGGACATGCTGGTATGATATCTTGGAGTGATGAAGCGGCGTCGTTCCGCGATCTGGTGACAAGTAAGGCAGGATTAGGATTTGTGCTCTGTTCGATCGTATCGGTCAGTTCACTCGTTGCGTTCATACGCGGCGTTGTTGAGATAGGACTGCCAATTTCCCTGGCAGTACTCGGTGGGTTCTCGCTTGCGGCCCCTTTCGCATATCTACTTGACCGTGACAGCCTCATGTGGGCTGTTACGAGGCCTGCGGCCGGCGGTCTGACACTTGTCTTTGGAGCGGGGATTCTCGGTGGGATTGCGGGATATACGGGAGAAGAAGCGTACATTCAAGAATCGCTCATTGGACTCGTCGGCCTAATTGGTGCTACGTTAGTGGTCGCAGCGATCCCTGCCGCCGTGGCGATCGGCGTCGTCATGGCCATTCACGGACCCGGCGGTCGGTCGTCGGGGCCGGACGACTTCCCGGAAGAATAAACTCGATACCAGTGTTTTGAGCCCAGAGAGACGCTAAACGTCGGCTGATTACTTTCACCTCGGTTCCATTACCAATTTGTGCTTCCCAATCGTCATTCGACGACGACAATGGGGCTATTTAGCAAGTTAGTGGAAAGTATCGTGGCGGTGATCGCAGGACTGTTGGGGTTCGGATTTCTCGTCGCTGGAGGCCAACAGGCAGCGTATGGTGGCGGAATCAGCGGGACAATTATCGTCCTCATCGGGATCGTGCTACTCCTCTTCGCAGCGAAGGCGACATGAGTCTCCGTCGTACCGAGACTAATTATTTAAATGAAGGTGCGTACAGATAATCCGAATGGCCGACTTGCCGGAAAATGAGTTCGAAGAACGCGTTGAGCGGTCACGCCTCGCTCGGGAGGAGGGCCGTCAAACGCTTTCTGAGCAAACGGAGACCCTTTCCGATATAGACGAGAAGGCAATCCAAATATTCAGGATTGATTTGTTGGCAGCCAGTGTTCTTGTAACTGGATTTTCGATTGCTGTCGGTAATTCTCAGGGAGGCGGGTATGAACAGTACCTCACTTTGTATACGGGTACTGGTGCCCTGCTACTCCTCTCTTCGATGATATTCGCTTCAATAACGTACACGTCTACTGCAAACCAGATTGGAATTTCTCGGAATGCGATCAACGACTCAATACTCAATCAGGACTTCGACTACGATCTTGTCCAAGAAGAAATCGCTAAGAAATACGGCGACATGATTTATGAAAATTTCAAGAAGAACGCAACGAATGTCTTGTTTTTTTACCCTTACGCTAATGTCGACTGTTGAGGCAATCTGTTATATATCAATTGGATTACTAGAAATTTACTCAGAGAATTTGATCCATCCGGTGGTGAACATACCCGTCCTCATCTTCTTTGGAGTGTTCGGCAAATTGAGTGGCTTATACGGGACAATAGAACGCTGGGAGCGCCTAACGTCACCTAGAAAGCGATTTACAAACTGGTGTCAACAGTGGCGAGATAGATTTTCGAGAGGAGATGAGACTTCAGATTAACCCTCTATGCGGGTAAGACTCATACGGGCGGACCACGAACTGGAAGCCATGAGCGCGAGTGAACCAGAGGAAGACGAGGATGACAGAGAACGCCCCGTGATTGAGACACAGGTCGCTTTCAAGGGGGATTTCGACGAAGACACCTCGGAAGACGAAGACAATGAGTGACGAGACTAGTGAAGATCCAACGGATGATGAAGATGAAGAAGAACGAAAAAGGCCGACTATCGAGACAAAAGAGGCATTAGCAGATCACTCTGCCGTCGATAATTCTGACGACTCAGAGTCGGACGACGAGTAGTCTCAATTATCGGTTGTAGTTCTACCTTCTCCAGAATACAATGGTCGGACTGTCGGAACGCCTACCGCTCGCTCACCCGCTGATCCGTCTGTGAGAACGCCTCGGTGGCCATGTCGGCGCGTTCGGCGGCCTCGATGTGCTGGTACGCCTCGCGAACCTGCTCTTCGCTGTTATCGAGATACCGAGCCGCCGCGGCGTAGCCGAACTGCCGGACAAGCACTTCCCCGACTCCACGTCGCCCACCATGAAGTTCGAGATGATCGTCGTCGAGTGAGAGATCCCATCCACGAGACATTCGACGAGCAACTCAGAACCTAACTTGTCCTCTATGACTGTCGATTTGTAGAAAGAGAGTCAGGTAATTGGAACTACTACTGAGCGCCAGTTACAATACTGGGTGTGGTGAAAACGAGTACAATGCAAGTCGATGTTGGAGTTGCATCATATCCAGATCTATCATTGAGCGAGCTGTTCCAACAAAGCAAGAACCTCAATGTGGACTTCATCGAGATCGTTATGGAGGGGGAGTATCATCGAGCGAAGCTCGCGAACAGAGTTTCGGAGTGTGACCGACTCATGGGTGATGAAATCTCGCTTATCGTCCATCTTCCGTTCGGTGGTCTCGATGTCGGCTCTCCATTCCACCACGTTCGGAGCGGGGCCGTCCAAGAACTCAAGAAGAACATCGAACTCGCGAGTGATCTCGGTGCGGAGAAAGCCGTCTTTCATGCCGACACGTTCGTTCACCCGGAGATCTGGGACAAAGAGACGATTCTGGACAGTCTTTGTGAATCCGTACAAGAGCTAGACTCCTTTGCGAGACGACATGATGTTGAACTCGGGATAGAAAACGTCCCTAGTCCCTTCATTACAGTGGGCGATTTCCCGCTGCTCTTCGACGAAACCACGATTAATGCGACTCTCGATACCGGTCACTCACGAGTAAACCAGATCAGTCACGAGACGGTTTCGCGATTGCTTGAGACACACGGTGATCGCTTCACTCACTTCCATCTGAACGACACGCGTGGCGCAAGCGACGACCACCTTCCAGTAGGAATGGGAACAACGGATTTTGCCTCGCTATTTCGATCGCTCCCGAACGAGTGGAACGGATCGATGACGGTCGAGGCCATCACGACCGATTTCGAGTACATGGCTGCCGGAGTTGAACGCCTTAGAGAAATTCTACAGGCGATTTGAAATCGAAATGGAATCGTACGCTAACTCATCTCCTCGTACGTTTCGAGGTCAATTCCAAGTTCCATCATCACTTCGGCTACGGGATCATACTCCTCGATACCGCCCGTCACGACCCCGTCAAACCAGAGTGGGAACTCGGCGTCCTCTGAAATAAACGCCTCCGAGGGCGCATCAAGGAGGGCCTGTTCAACGGGATCGCGATTCTCGGACTCCCACTCACGACGGGAAAGGATCGGTGGGCGTGGTATCGGCTCTGAAACCGCGAGCAGGTCCAGAGCCGGTTCAGCACTCCCTGCTGATTCCGCAGCAGGATCGTTCTCGACGAACCGTTCGGGGAGTTGCTCCGGTGGAACATGCTCGACAACCGAAAATGATCCCGTCCCCGCTGCCTTCACTGACTCACGATTGATGAGCTGTTCGCGAGCAACAGCGTGATCACTGTAGGTCGCTTCAAAGTCATTCGCATCCCCAGTAGGGGCTTCGCCGATATCCAACCCGCCTTCTGAAAGCATAGAGAGAGGGAATAGTGCGCCTGGTGTCGAGAGTGGGTCCGCAAACGTGATCTCAGTCCCGGCTAGCTCGCTGATGTCACTGATGTCATCATCAGGGAACGTGGTGATAAACGCGAATTCACGATCCGTACCGAACGCGCGTCGGAGCCCGACAACGTCTGTGACTTCCATCCGATTTCCCATGATCGCGACCGTATGGGGTGTCCCAGAAATGTCGATCTGATCGTTGCGAAAAGCCTGTAAGATGGCGGCGTAATTTGAGGCTTCATTGACTTCAACCGTGACACCGGCTTCTTCTTCGACATACTCGAATAGTGGTCGCCACTGTTCGCGTGTATCCACGTCACCCTCAACAGGCGTCAGTCCAAACCGCACCACATCTTCGTTCCCTGATCCACTGTTTCCGAGACAGCCTGCTACTCCACCAAGACCGACTGTCCCTACTCCGGTAACCCCCCTGAGGTACTTGCGTCGCCTCATGTTACTCAACACCACATTCTGTTTGGCATTATATTTTGATATTCTACATATATAGCGATATGAAAGACACATATAGAGTTGTGAAGTCACGAATCGAAAAGGAATTCACGCTAGCTACTGAATGAGTGTTATCTAATATATCCGAACCGAGATTGAAGATAGAGTGAATTCAATCATCCTTCCGTCCGTTGATTGAGGCTATGATTTCTCGGGCTGTCGCAAGGACGATCACGAATAGGAGCCCAAAGAGTGGGAGAAGTTTCATTTCCATCCTCCGAGGCGTGTCATTATAACTTGGGTGACGGGTGATCTGGTCAGGAAGAATTCGTCCCGATTTCGTCATATAGGCTGGTTCGACTGTCGAATTGGATTCTTCAAGAAGGGTACGTAACTCTGCTTCAGAGCGATTGCCACCCAGCCGTTCGTAATCATCATGAAATGCCGATACATCGTATTCAGACCCTGGAGAACCACCACCTACCGCTGAGAAGAGATCGTAGATTGTTGCGTCTCCATGCTCGCGGAGATCGGCGTCAAGGCGCGCCAGAATCAGCGCACCAGAAGTGTAATCGTCTCGGTCTGGAATGGCTCCAGATTCTGGAAGATAACTACTCGAATTTGTGAGATTTGAGCCGGACGAATATCGGTTCCAGTACGTAAGCTGAGAGTCATACTCTGCTGGAGACAGCATACCATTATCGTACAGAATCCGTGCTGTGAGATAGGTTGCAGAACCTTCTGTAAACCAGCGCATCTCATCTGAGAGGATGTACCGCTGATTTAGGTGAATGTACTCATGTAACGGTGTGTGTACCTGCGTACTACCGCTTCCCCAACCCTCTCCAGAGACCGCATCAGCCCTAAAGGAGTACCCTCGAACATCACCAGGATGGAGAAAGAGCGTACTCTCACAGTAGTAGCGGCGAGGAGTGATCGTCTCCGCGCCGTGTTGTAATCCTTCAAGCGACGCGTTCCCCACGGATGAATCAACAGCCGATGGAATAATCAAGTGGAGCCGGTTCGGGCCGTTTCTGATTGTCTCTACACGGGTTACCTCACCGACGTACATGATACTCGTACCCCTATACCCGCCATCGGGGAACGCTAATTGAAATCGAGCGCCATCGTGACCGGGGATAATACTTGTTGATACTGATTCATTATGACTGGTGTACGTCTCCGGGAGATTTCTTAGATCGTCATTGTCCGGGATGAAGACGGTCTGATTTACCACATATTCAATCAGAGCAGTACCGTTGCCCGTATACTCAAAATGTCGTGTATGTGATTCTTCGAATCCATCTACGTTACGAACATCCAGATATTTAGGTAACGAGACAGTAAATGAATCTTCTCCGTCCTGAACAATATATTCCAGCAAAACTACACCAGGTTCAGGAGCCGTCGCAGAGACCGAAACAGGTGGGCCGGATCCATCTCGATGTCGGCCGTTGAGCTGATCGTACGCCGGCGTACACTGATCAGTCTGCGCTGTTGTCGAAGTCGCCTGTTGAGAGACACCCGAAACAGGGACAGTTCCAGCAACAAATCCAATAAGGAGGATCACACTCCAGATGACGGAGAGAACAGCATCCCGTTTCATTCAGGAATCATTCTCATCAGTATCGATATCGGTGTCGAAAACCTCGCTCCCAACGTCGGAGAGATCACTCGCTTCCTTGTGTGCGTACATCTTCGAGGTGGTTTCCGGGTCAGCGTGCCTGAGAGCGCGCTGGGCGGCCTCCGCACCGGCGGCGTCGTAGTAGGCCTCACCGGCTCCGCGCCGGGCTCCGTGAAGCGTGAGGTAGTCCTTCGGGTCGTCTGAGCAGTCCACACCCGCCACCTCGGAGAGTTTCTTGAGCGCGTAGCGACCGCCCTCGGTGGTCAACGCCGGCGGTGTGAGGTCGCGGTCGCGGTACGCGTCGATCAGGCCGGCCGTCTTGTATCCGGTGACCGTCTCGATCGTCTCGTCGTCGACGTCGCGGTCACGGAGCTGATCGGCGGCGGCCGACCGGAGCGACGCGAGATGGAAGCTCGGGAACACCGGCCATTCCTCGCTCGGCGGGTCCAGCAGCGACCGCCATCGATCGAGAGCCGTCACCGGGCGGTCGGTGAGCGGGGCTTTCTCGACCTGCTGGCTCTTCCCGAGGACCGTCAGCACCTCCTGTTCGGTATCGACGCCGTCCCATGTGAGCCCAGTACGGCGATCGTCGCGACTTGAGGCCAGCACTTCCGCCCCTCGAACGCCGGAGAATCCGATGACGTATACGAGCGCACGGTCGCGGGCGGCCGTGAGGGCCTCGCGACTGCCGGGGTCAGTATCGACAGCAGCGTACGCCCGATCCTCGATGTGTCGGATTAGCGTCTCGCGTTGCTCGGTCGACCAGAACTGTTGTCGTCCGGAGTCGGTTTTCGGCCGGTCGGGCATCTCGGCTTTCGCCCGCTCAGTGTCCGCCGGATTCTCGGAGAGGTACTCCCATTGTTGGCAGTAGTAGAGGTACGCAGAGACGAGCGAGTAGTAGTTCCACGCGGTCGCCGCAGTGATCCCTTCGTTGTCGTCGGCGCGGTGAGCGTTCACGCGTCGATTCAGGTGCTCGGCGTAGCGTGCCAGGTGTCGGCTGTCGAGTTCCTCCAGCGTCGAGATACCCCGGCGGTCCGCCCACTCGATCCAGTCAGGGACGACGCGTTCGAGCGCGCTCACGTAGTTGCCCGAGCGACGCGTCTCGGTGCCATCGGCGGCCTCCACCTCGTCGATCGTCTTCGCTCGCGAGTCGAGGAAATCACTCAGCGGCTCGCGAAGCGGTGTTCCGCCGTTTTCTCCGGGGGTTGAAGGGTCTGTTTGCGGGTTGGCCATCGCGTCGGTGTCCCCGACGGCGGGGACCCCCAAAAATCTACTTGTGACTACTAGACTAATACAAAGTAGAACCGGTGAGATAGAAGATTGGCATTACAGGGCTTGATACCTCCGAATGTACCGATATTGACGGTTTTTATGTTCTGTGTATCAAATATCGCTATACAGATTCCGACCTCCTGAAGATGAGACTAGAGCGGGTATAGCGGGCCTGTGATGCGTTGTTTCGGCCGATTCAGTGATCGGAAGCCGACTCAGATTACTCTCCAGACGGACGTTTCTGTTGAACTTCCAACCATATACGCGAATTTCGGCGACTTTCGACAGCGTAGCCACTCAGACGCCCCGCTATTGCGAAGAGAGTATCGTTACTATCCGATTCCGGTTTCCTTCTTCACCAGCGTTAGCGTATTGTCGGCTGTTACAATCGGTGAATGCTCGTATTCACCGGTCAACTGTACCTGTACCAATAGATCGACCGCTCGCCAGATCGAGTACAGGAGACAGGCGAACGCGAAGTAGAAGAATCGGAGGCTAAAATTCTTCGAGGTCGTCGCGCCCATGAACCGTTTGATCGACTTGTAGCCACTCTCGATCTCCCACCGGTAGCCATACTCCGAGAGAAGGCCACTCTTCCGATTTGTCATGAACACCGAGTACTGCCGATGATCAGTGTGCGCGGAGTTCTCTTTCCGTCGGTAGATTAGCGTCGTCGAGTGCCACTCGTTGTCGCCGAGATGTAGCTTCCGGTCGGTCTCATACCGATCCTTGTCGCGCTTGAGAAGGCGCTTGGCTTGGGCCTTCTCGCTGGTCTGCATCCGCTTCGGGACGACGTAGGAGAGCCCACGTTGACTCAGCATCTCCAGGATATGCTGGCTGTCGAACTCACGGTCCATCAGTCGTTATCAACATGAACAGCTGCCTCTGCCGAATCCAAGAGGTCCTCGACGATCTCCTTGCGTGTGTCCCCTTTGCGGACTGGGCGCGCATCTAAGACGATTGGGGCGGCATTCCCGACCAGCTGGACCGTGGCCCACTGGTAGGCGTACTCGTCGGTGTTCTCTTTCGTGCCGATAATCTCATCTTCGTGGCCATCTCGGTCACCAGTAAAGGGGTCTGATTCAGTGATATCGATGGCAACGATGCCAGCCCGGTAGAACGCCTCCGTCTCTGCGACTCGATCCAAGAGGCGACTCACGGCGTGGCGGTACATCTCGCGTATCTGCTCAATTGAGAGGTCGCGGAGATGCTCGCGATGGGCGTGGCCGAGCGGTGTCCGCTCCCGATTGGACTCGTGAATGAAACTGCGAGCCCCCTCATTGACGGCGAGGTTTTCTCGAAGCCCCAGGTAGGTTTGGAGGTCCCAGTAGGCATTTTCGTGGATCTCACAACCCTCGCCACGGTCCAGTGAGAACGCTGGGAAGGCAACGCGACTCACTTGCTCAGTAACGGTCTCGGCCTGCTCTAATACGGTCTGATCATCGGGATCCGATTCTTCATTCTCATAATGGTGTCTGCGGCTCTGCCGTTCTGGTTCTCGTGGAACAGAGACACCCGCATTTTGGGCTTTGATGAGGATTGTTCGCGCTGCCGTCTCGACGGTGTCTTGGAGTTCGGCCGTGAACCGGTGATGCCAGCTACGCCATAGGGTTGACTGATCGGGGACCGACTCCAGGCCAAGTTGATCACAGAGATCGGGATGCTTGGTGAGGTATTCGACGAGCGCGGTTTCGTGGTCCCAGTCGTAGAGTTCTTTTAACAGGAATAGGCGAAACAGAGTCTCAATCTCGTAGCTCGTCGAGCCTGCGTATCGGTCGTGGGCATCGAACTGGACGTATGCAAGCGGTAATGTGTGGACGAATGGTTCAACGCCCTCGTGTTCGTCTTGCTGGAACCACGTTTTTGCGACGACGCGGACATCCGACTCCAGTGCGGGAAGCGACGAGCGATCGAACAGCGGGCTAGACCCATACGTTGGCCAATCGACATAGGAACAATGAGCGATTTGGCGAAAGACTGTTCGACGCGACTCGGGGGTCATAGCCATGTGGGTACTGATAGCAAAACGTCCAAGACCAGTTGATCAAGATCGGGTAGAAGTTGGATTCATCAGCGGAAGTGTTGTGGTTAGTTGGAGTAAGAGACACTCCCAAATTGTGTTTCTCGCCAGTATTTCCAGAGGTAGGATAGATCACTGGGATACAACAGTTTTACAATTTCCTGCTTGCTCCCATCGTTAATATCTGAAAGGGTATCTCGAGAGAGCTTGTTCAGATCTTGCATGAGTCGGTCGTACCGTTCGTTTGGTGCAAGGTATAGCAACCTCGTCATCATCAATCGACGGTCTTGTCTGGGGGCAACTTGCTCGTTCCATAGGTCGTCGTAGACTCCCATCTCCTCAGCAGAGGTGTTTTTCGTCCTCGTCAGACAGCGGTCGGCTGTCATTGCAGCTGCTCGAGCTGATTTCATACACTTGTAGATTCCCTCTCCCCAGACAGGATCAACCGATGGGACAGTATCACCGATCGCCATAAACGAATCAGTACTCATCGATCCGGGGGGCTGTACATGTGCTGATCCCCGAACTGGACTCTCTGCGATTTGTCTAGCGTTCTCGAACCGTGGGTCAGTATCAAGCCAATGTTCGAGATACCCGTCGACGGTGCGATCGTGAATGGCGTTTTCTTGATAGCGTTCATTCTGGATGTAACAGATACCGACTTTTGCTGTGTCGTCACCCGTATGGAAGATCCACGAATAACCTCCAGGGGCGTACTCGTGGTCCAACCGCAACATCATCGCGTCAGTGAGATCAGCAAACTCGGGATGATTGAGATCGACGCCTTCGAATAAGTATTCAATACCAATCGCGTGGTTCTCCCGCTCAAGATTGGCTATCCCCAGATCTTTAGCCAGTGGCGCAGCCGGACCCGTAGCATCAATAACGATTTCGCCAAAGACCTCCTGGTCACGGTTATAACGGACACCAACGAGATCACCATCTTCGACGATCGGGTCACGAACACGAGCATCAAACCGATACTCAGCACCCTTGTGACGACCATCCTCGACAAGGAACTTCTTGAACGCCTCAAAGTCCAAGACAAAGCCCGGCTGGTCCTGGATAAAGTGTTCATTTGGAGATTCAAGAACTACTGATTCAGTCGCGTGCATAACGACATCGTCCGGGATGCCGAAGGAGGTCATCATTGACGCAAACGTTCCGCCGGTAGATTTGTTACTTTGAGCTGGGAATTCATCTTCTGCTTCGGTTTCTAGGACGACAACATCGTACCCACGGTCAGCTAGATCTCGTGCACACTGCGCCCCCGCTGGACCTGCCCCAGCGATGATCACATCATATCTGTTTGACATCGTTGGAGAACAACTACTCGAGAGCGGACGAACAAGATGTTGGAACACAGTGCCACTTTTCGGTTGTTTCTACACAGGCCCGGTGCCCACCATCTTAGTGGGCAGACATCTGTGACACCACGTTGACGAAGTAGACGCCACTGATAATGAGGCCAATTCCGAGAAGGCCTGCCAGATCAACTGGTTCATCAAAAACAACGGCCCCGATACCTGCCACACCGACAATACCCAATGCTGCCCATGTCCCATAGACGACACCCATCGGTAATTCCTCTAACGTCAGGGATAGTAGATAGAACGCTGCCCCATATCCGAGGACAACCCCAATACTGGGAACCGGTTGTGAAAATCCATCGGAGAGTTTGAGGGCAGTCGTCCCGAATAATTCGGAGAGTATTGCACCAGCGAGCAGTACGTACGGATGCATATCGTTAGGTCTCGAAGCCCCCGATATACGACTACTGAAACAAAACAGCACTTACAATTTGTTTGGAGGCACAATGACAAAGCATGACGGAATTGGGCGAGCTTGGACTCTCAAGTTACGAGGAGAAGGCCTATCGAACCCTTCTCGTAACAGGAGCTGTGACGGCAGCTGAACTCTCTGATACTAGTGGGGTTCCAAAAGGCCGTATCTACGACGTACTAAACGGTCTTGAAGCTCGCAAGCTGATTTGGAGACAGTCAAGCGATCCAAATCAGTACGTCGCCGTACAGCCAGAAACCGTCGTCGATAGGCTTCTGGCTGAACGAGCGTATGAACTGAAACAAGAGTGGGATCGTTACCGCGAGAAAGCAGAAACAGTTCGTTCGAACCTTTTGCCGACACCACCAACAGAGAGTAGTTTCTGGCTTGGATCGCTCGGGAGTGACGAAATGAGTACAGCACTCCAGCAGCATATGCGAACCGCGGAGAGCGTTGTCAAAGCAGCCGTCGGGCCTCCCTACGAGGATGCGACGTGGGAGACACTCCAATCTGAAGTGGAAGGCTTTTTCGAGGGTGCTAATACGGATTTGTCTGTCGACCTCCTCTTCAGTGAAAAAGCAGTTACCGTACTCCCCGACCGATTCCCACATCTAATTGAAAACCAGCCCGCAGACATAACTGTCAGAACGACTCCTGAGATTGCGCTTTCGTTTGATATCGTGGACAATTTGGAGACAACGATCGATGTGCTACATCCAGTATCTGGTGAAGACAGGATCGGTGTGATCGGGATCAAAGATTCGCAAGTAGTCTCCGAGTTTGAGCAGTACTTCCAACGACTGTGGACCGATGCTGTTCCCCTCCTTGAGTGAGACAGTGATGATGGGAAGAAGACGTGATGTGATGTAATTGACTCAAACCGATATTGTCTCTGTACATTGAGAAGGCCGGCCTCAACTACTGCGACCTCGGGGCGATTTCTGGACTAACCCCCCTTTCGTTCCTGTGGGGAGCTCCCCGCCTTCTGGCGAATTTAAGCCCGGAGGACTACTTACACCGCGGTCGAACTAATCTTATTATCCCCGAGTCTGTTGTTTCATCCGGATGTCTATTGAACACACTACATCCCGAAACGTAGCGGAGGCGGGCGAATAATGGCGGTTCGGAAATCCAAGATCCCAGACACATGGGCCAAGCGAAGGACAGCCGCAAACCAGAACTCGAAGTCTGCCCGAGAGAGGATCAAGCGTGACCTGAATCGTGATCGATCAGCTCTCGTTCAACACACCGACATCAACGCGTTCACAGTCTACGCGCAGGGATCGTACAAGAACTACACCAACACGAGAGGGTCAAGCGATCTCGATCTGATCGTACAACTCAGATCTCCGTGGAAGCGGGATCTCAGCGATCTCACCGCCGAGGAGCGGGAGCGGTACCACGATGATAAGATCCCGGCTGATTACGGCTACGACGATGGCTTTCGTGACAGTGTTGTACAGGCCCTGCGACAATTCTATCGGGAAAACCTGCTGAAGGACCCTATCAATAACTCCGGAAAAGCGATCGAGATCTCGGGTCCTCATAACCCGCTCCCCATCGATGTGGACGTGGTCGCCGCTCAAGAGTACCGCATCTACCACTCCTATCCCGAGGATGGAGACCCCGAATACACGGAGGGAATGAAGTTCAAGCCTCTCATGGGTGACGAGTGGTGGGTCAATTTCCCGAAGGTACACTACGAGAACGGGAACGCGAAACACGACAACTTCCGCGAGACTGTGCGGATGTTCAAAAACGCGAGAGGCCACTACAACGATAACCACTGGTTCACCCTCGACACGCCCTCCTACTACATCGAGTGCCTGATCTACAATGTCCCCGACTACGTCCTGAAAACGTCCGATCTCACCGATCGGTTCGACGACGTGCTCTCGTGGTTTGAACGGGACAGCACGGACCTCACTGGGTTCGATCAGGTCTCAGAGATGGAGGATCTGTTCGGGGACGAGAACACGCAGTGGAACACTGACGAAGCTGAGGAGTACATCGAGAAGATGCGGACGATGTTCGACGACCTCTAATGCGCGGGACCCACGGGTTCTCGACCAACCAACCACGACGGCGGCGTGTTACGCTCTTCGCGCTCGGAGCAGCCGGTGTACTAATCGGCTCCAATATTGGACCGTTTCTAGCATCAATCACCGGAATTGACCTGTTCCACAACGTCACGGTCTCATTCGTACTCGCGGCTACGATCTTCTATTTGCTCGTAGCAAAAGTATTCTGGAAAGTCGGTCCTATCCCAATGCTGATCGGGTCACCGCCTGATCTCAGCGGAGAATGGGAAGGTCACCTGTACACAGACACAGACACCTACGATTCAGAGGATGTGGTAGCTGTCGATGAGCTCGGACTCGGACTGGTAAAAATGGAAGCGAGTATGAACATTGCTCAGTCGTGGGATCAGATACAGGTCATGTTCGAAGGTCCAAACTCAACCTCAGAAAGTACGGGAGCAACAATCCTCGTCGACGATGGGGCCCCGATACTAACCTATAATTACGATAACTCGGGTAGGGATTTCCACGAAGAGTTGAATCAGCATGTTGGGACCACAACACTCGAATACGATCCTACATCAGAGACGCTAGAAGGATCTTACTACACAGGACCCAATAGAGAAAATCGCGGCCGAATTGAGTTGGAACATGTCTCCGAATGAATTGAACGCGGTCGCGTTAAGTTTGACGTGAATTGTGGTAGACGGCGATGGCTTCGAGCCAATTTTGAGCTGTCTCTAGCGCGACATTGCTGAAACTATTCGCAAACGAGGATGTTCGTCGTTCTATTTCCCAAAAGACACGTTCGATGGCATTCCGATTTCTATGTCGAATGACCTGAAATCGATAGCCGTCTTCAGCGAGAACTGATCCGAGATAGTCTGCGTCATCGACAAGAAATTCGACGTTATTCAGCTGATAGCGCCGGTGTAGCTCGGTGAGAAACCATCGTGTCGTCTGTTTATTTGCGGTTGGATAGAGACTCACGTGAAGGATCTCATTCGTGAAGGGATCAACCGCACCGTACAGCCAGAACTGCTGGCCGTGGATGCGAATCATCTTTTCGTCAACTGCGAGTTGATCCTCGGAGACGGTCGAGATCGGCTGTAGATCGGTTTTATGAACCCAGTTATGGATAGTGACGTGACTCCGATCGATCCCAAACAGTTCAAGATGCTTACTTACCTCACATAGTGACATACCGGCTAAGTGACAGCGGATTCCTACTTCAATCGCCCAACGCGGCGTTCGGTCTCGCTCCACAAACGACAAGTCGATCCACGCGATACGTTCGCTGAGGCGCTCGGTTTCGGCCATAGACACTCTGAAGTCGAGCGCCTCATCCTCTAACTTAACGCGACGAGTATTGAACACAAAATGTTTTCATAGTACGCATTCGAGGCTTGGAATACTGCGGTGACCTCAAAGTGGCAGAAATGGATACCACGTCGTTCGAGACGGACCTGAGTGTCTTCAAGTACGACAATCTTGAACAGCTACCGTCGGAGTACCGAAATTTGACCCAAGACGAGCGAACAGAACGCATCGCGGCGACCCGCGAGGAACTCGGCGACGACGTGGTGGTGCTCGGCCACAACTACCAGCGCCGCGAAATTGTCGAGCACGCGGACTTCATCGGTGACTCCTATCAGCTCTCGCAGGAGGCCGCGAACGCCGACGCCGACTACGTGATTTTCGGCGGCGTGACGTTCATGGCCGAGAGCGCGGACATCATCACGGACGACAGCCAGTCCGTCATCCTCCCGTCGATGGAGGCCTCCTGTCCGATGGCGGGGATGGCCGAAGCCCTGCAGGTGGACGCGGCGTGGGCCGAGATCACGGCCGCCGCGCCCGACCAAACCATCATCCCCATCACGTACATGAACAGCTACGCCGACCTGAAGGCGTTCTGCGCCGAGCAGGGCGGGCTGGTGTGCACGTCCTCGAACGCCGCCGACGCGTTCGAGTGGGCGTTCGAGCGCGGCGACAAGGTACTGTTCCTGCCGGACAAGCACCTCGGCGAGAATACCGCCCACCGCCTCGGGTTGGCAGATTCGACGGCCGAGTGGGACCCGTGGGACCCCGAGGGGAAGGACGCTGACGAGGTCGCAGACGCCGACATCATCCTCTGGGACGGCTACTGCCAAGTCCACGAGCGCTTCACCGCAGACCACGTCGCCGACCTCCGTGAGCGCCGGCCTGACGCGAACGTCGTCGTCCACCCCGAGTGCCGCCGTGAGGTCGTTGAGGCCGCCGACGTGGTCGGGTCCACGTCCACTATCACGCAGACTGTCGAGAACGCCGAGCCCGGCGAAACGTGGGCCATTGGCACCGAAATCCACCTCGCGAAGCACCTCGACCGCTGGCACCCCGAGGTGGAGGTGTTACCACTCTGCGGCGACGCCTGCATGGACTGTAACGCGATGCGGCAGATCGACCCGAACTACCTCACGTGGGTGCTGGAGGAACTGGCCGAGGGCCGCGAGCGGAACGTCATCGAGGTGTCCCCCGAAGAGAAGGAACTCGCACAGGTGGCGCTCGACCGCATGCTGGAGGTGTGACGATGGAGCACCAGACCCCAGACGTGCTCGTCGTTGGTTCCGGCATCGCTGGCTGCGCCGCGGCACTTGCCGCCGCCCGCGAGGGCGCCGACGTGCTCGTCGCGACGAAAGCCGAGCGCCCAGAGCACGCGAGTTCGGACTGGGCGCAGGGCGGCATCGCTACCACCCGAGGCGGCCCGGACCAACTCAAGCAGGATATCCTCGACGCGAGCGCGGGTGAGGCTGACCCCGAGGCCGTGGACGTACTCGTGAACAACGCCACCGAAGCCATCGAGGACGTGCTCGTGGACACGCTCGACGTACCCTTCGACGAGGACGGCGACGGCTTCGACTATGCGCATGAGGCCGCGCACTCGGAGGAGCGCATCCTACACGTGGACGCCAGCACCGGCCAGTACGTCCTCCGGCCGTTCCTCGCCCTTCTCGACGGCCACGACCGCATCGATATTCTGGACGGCACCGCCGCGCTCGAACTGATTACGGATGAGGGTCTCGTGGCGGGCGCGCTCCTCGACCGCGACCCCGAGACTGGCGAGGAGTCGACGACTGGCACCCCCGTGTTCGCGGGTGCGACCGTCCTCGCGACGGGCGGTGTCGGCAGCCTCTTCCGGCGCTCCACGAACCCGGCCGGGTCGACCGGCGACGGCGTCGCGATGGCCGCCCTCGCCGGCGCCGACGTGACCGACATGGAGTACGTACAGTTCCACCCGACCGCGTACGACGACGAGGACCCGTTCCTCGTCTCCGAAGCAGTGCGGGGTGAGGGCGCAGTCCTGCGGAACGCGGACGGCGAGCGCTTCATGCCCGACTACCACGAGGACGCCGAACTCGCGCCCCGCGACGTTGTCGCGCGCGCCGTCGACGCTGAGTGCGAGGCTACTGGAGAGGTCACGCTTGACGTGAGTCCGCTGGACCTCGCGGGCGAGTTCCCGGACCTCGCCAGCACGTGCGAGGAGCGCGGCGTCGACTGGGAGACGGGGATTCCGGTCGCGCCCTGCGAGCACTTCCTCTGCGGGGGCGTCACAGTCGACACCGAGGGCCGGGCGAGCCTCGATCGGCTGTTCGCGGTCGGCGAGTGCGCCCGTACCGGCGTCCACGGCGCCAACCGGCTCGCGTCCACGAGCCTCCTCGAAGGCCTCGTCTGGGGGCTGCGTGCGGGCGAAGCTGCAGTCGGCATGGATCCGGTGGAAATCGAGCCGCCGGAACTGCTGGCTCGTGACCCGGATCTGCCCGTCGGGTTCGCAGACGACAAGTTCCGGCGGCTGCGCCGCGTGATGGACGAGTGCGTTGGCCTGCGCCGCACCCCAAACGACTTGCAACGCGCGCAGGGCGTGCTCCGCCGGCTGAAGGGAGAGGTCGATGCGTACGTCCGCACGCGCACCGTCCGCGACCTCTACGAACTGCGGAACGCCGCCGTTGTCGGACTACTGATTGTGCGGCAGGCCCGCGAGCACACCGAGAGCGTCGGCTGCCACCACCTCATGGAGGCCCCGGATGCCGGTCATTGACGCCGACGTGGAGCGCTGGCTCCGTGAGGACCTCGGGCACCACGACGTGACCAACGACGTGCCCGGCAACACCGAGGGCCGGCTCGTCGCGAAGGAGGCAGGCGTCGCGGCCGGCCTCGACGCCGCAGTCGCAGTGTTCGATTACCTCGGCTGCGACGCGGAGGCGGTGGTGAGCTCCGGCGATCGCGTCGAACCCGGGAACACAGCCCTCCGAGCCACAGGCGACGCACAGAGCGTCCTGCGCGCGGAGCGCGTCGCGGTCAACGTCGCGGGGCACGCGTCCGGCGTAGCGACGAAGACGCGGCGCGCTGTGGACGCCGCCTGCGAAGTCTGCGCCGCGGTCGAAATCGCGGCCACCCGGAAGACGACACCCGGCCTGCGCGGCGTCGAGAAGCGTGCGGTGGTTGCGGGCGGCGGCGACACCCACCGCCTTGACCTCTCGCACATGGTCATGGTGAAGGACAACCACATTGCCGAGATGGGACTCGAATCGGCGATTCGGCATTTCCGAGAGCGAAAATCGTTCGCCACGAAACTCGAAGTCGAAGTCGAATCGCCCGCGGATGCCCCCCAGACTGCCGACGCCGGCGCAGACATCGTCCTACTGGACAACATGACCCCCGCCGAGACCAAGCGCGCGGTCGACCTGCTAGACGGAGCCGCGCTCGCGGAAGCCAGTGGCAGCATCACCGTCGAGGACGTCCCCGCGTATGCCGCGACGGGCGTGGACGTCATCTCGATGGGATCGCTGACGCACTCCGCGCCCAGTCTCGACTACTCGTTCTCCACGTCGGTCGCGTGACTGTCCAGCGGGTCGGCCTGCTCCCACTCGCGTTCGAACCGTCTGCGGGGCCGGTCGAGTGGCGCGTCCTTACGGAGTTCGACCGCGCCGAGGCGCTCGCCGTCCACCGCGTCGAGCGGGATCGCGAGGCCAGCCGTCACCCGGACGGCGATGACCTCGCGGCCCGCGTACGCTTCGCGGGCCGGTTCCGGCACCGATTCGAGGCCGCCGGCGGCGACGAGCATCCGTACGTGGGTGTTGCTCGGCAGCGTTTCCCTGAACGCCGCTAGTTCCGGTTCGTACTGTTCCCACGGCGCTTGTCGGCGCCGTCGCCGTCGATGAATCGCTGGATCCCACAGGCGTCCTCGGAATGGCGCTCGTCGTCGCTGGCATCGTCGTCCTGAACGCCGTCTCCGACGCATCGGCGCACTAGCCGTCGAGCAGGGACTTCCCCGTCATCACCGCGGGTTTCTCCATGCCGATGAGCGACAGTAGCGTCGGGGAGATGTCCCGGAGAGCGCAGCCTCCCGGGACCGGTAGCCGCCCGAGAATTTGACCAATATGATTTCAGTTGCGTTGTAAAAGATCAATCATCGGCGTGTGATTCTTCAGGTGTGAATGTGACACCATTGATCTCGATCTCATCGGGGACGCCACTCGTATCATGCGTACCAACGGGCGGTAAATTGACTCCTGCAGCGGACGACGTATCGAGGTCTGTCTCGTCGTCAATCGACGACATCTCACCGTCCGCCGCTCGTGTATCTTGATCAATCCGCATCGAGCAGAACTCGACACCGCACATCGAGCAGAAGCGGGCTTCCTTGTAATTATCTCCAGGTAATGTTTGGTCGTGGTAGACCTGGGCACGTTCAGGATCCAGTGCGAGCTGGAACTGCTTGTGCCAGTCGAACTCATAGCGAGCTTCAGAGAGCGCATCATCCCAATCACGTGCACCCGGTAGATCGTTTGCGACGTCTGCTGCGTGGGCCGCAATTCGGTAGGCGGCAAGCCCATCTCTTACGTCTTCTTCCGCAGGGAGACCGAGGTGCTCTTTGGGGGTCACATAGCACAACATCGAAGCCCCGGCACGAGCTGCTTCAGCTGCACCGATCGCGCTCGTGATGTGATCGTAGCCTGGTGCGACATCGGTGACCAGCGGGCCGAGGACGTAGAAGGGTGCACCGTCACAGACGTCCTGTTGGCGTTCGACGTTATCGGCAATCTCGTTCATCGGGACGTGTCCGGGGCCTTCAACCATGACTTGGACACCATGGTCCCATGCGGTCCGCGTCAGTTCACCGAGTGTGTCGAGTTCGGCGAACTGGGCTTCGTCGCTCGCATCTGCAAGACAACCGGGGCGGAGGCCATCGCCCAATGAGAACGTCACGTCGTGTTCCGCGAAGATCTCGCAGATATCCTCGAATTTTGTGTATACGGGTTCTGCATACCGTTCTCTTCGATCCACTGGGCGAGAATCGACCCGCCCCGAGACACGATACCGGTCTTTCGACCGTCTGTTAGCGGGAGATGTTCCATCAGAACGCCAGCGTGGATCGTCATATAATCGACGCCCTGCTCGGCCTGTTTCTCGATGATATCAAGCAACAGCTCATGAGTGATGTCGGCAGGATTGTCGACATGTTTAATCGCCTCGTAGATCGGAACCGTTCCGATGGGGACGGGAGAATACTCAATGTTGGCCGCGCGAATCGCATCAAGATTGTCACCGGTCGAGAGGTCCATGACCGTATCCGCACCGTAATGGACTGCCGTGTGGAGTTTCTGAAGCTCGCCGTCGATGTCGCTCGTTGTATCGCTATTACCGATGTTCGCGTTGACCTTCGTGGAAAACTCACGTCCAATGATCATCGGATCCAGCGAATCGTGAGCATGATTACTTGGAATGACTGCGTGCCCGTCAGCAACCTGCTGTCGAACAAATTCTGGCTTACAGTTTTCACGCTCGCCAACTCGTTCCATCGCAGAAGTGATTTCGCCTGCTTTGGCCCGCTGAAGCTGTGTCCTCGACATTAATTCTTGGGTGGTACCACTGACTGATATATTTTGGGTGAAGTCTCCCCCGAGAGACCAGTTAGTCAGGATTTGATAGGAGCCAGTTTCATCAATACAAGGGTTGTGGTTAGTTGAGATAAGTGGCAATTTCGGACTTTGTTTCTCTCCAATAAATCCAGAGTGCTCTGTTGAATCCGATGACGGCACGGGGATCACGATCTCTGAAGAGGTGATCATCTCACTCTTCGTGGTCAAGGAGTTGGGTCGATCCGTCCCGTGACCTTGCTCCTCACTCTCTCTGCCAAGATTCCATCTCCAAATTCTCTCGACAGCCCTCTTCAACCGAGTATAGAGTGACCCGATCCCGACGCCTTCTGCGGATTCAACAGAGTAGTCTCATTTGTTAATTAAACGCGACCACTACGGATCTGTGAATATTTTTCCAGGATTGAGGATTCCGTTTGGATCGAAGTCATCCTTCACTCGTCGCATCAGATCGATCGTCTCGGAGTTGTACTCACTCGTTAAGTGCTGTTTCTTGCCCATTCCGATACCGTGTTCCCCGGTACAAGTTCCTCCGAGATCTATCGCACGCTCTACAATATCGCGATCGGCACGTTCACCCGCAGCATGCTGTCTGTGATTGTCTTTTCGGACGAAGATCGTGTAGTGGATATTACCGTCCCCAGCGTGTCCGAAGCATGGGATCTCGAGATTGTATTCATCCTCCAGAGATGAAATATATCGAACGAGATCCGCGTAGGAACTGACCGGAACAGTCACGTCACCCGAGGCGAGAATCGCCATCTCTGGATCGTAGTTTTTCAATGCAGTGGCCATCTCTTCCCGTACTTTCCACAGTTCTTCCATCTCTTTGCCGGACTCTCCAACCGTGTAGTCGACGACCGGATGCTGGTCAACGACTGACTCGAAGAATTCTACCTCGTCTTTGACGCTGTGGTTCGTGTGGAACTCTACGAATACCATTGGGCGCTCTTCGAGATCCGCATCGAGATGCTCGTTGCTCATCTTGACACTTGATCTATCGAGTAATTCTATCTTGGCGATGTCAACACCCCACCTAATTACATCGGAAGTAAAGGCCGATGCGTCACCGACTGTATCGAATGTTACCCGACCACCCCAAATCTGCTCCGGTAGTCCTGCGAGTTCGAGTGTCGCCTCGGTGACGACGGCGAGAGTTCCCTCGCTCCCGACAAGGAGATCGAGCAGATTGTATCCAGCAGATGTTTTCGCCGCATTGGTTCCAGTTTCGATGATCGTGCCATCCGGAAGCACGGCTTCAAGCCGCAGGATCCAGTCGTGAACCTCTCCGTATTTCACCGTCTGCATGCCGCTGGCATCGTTTGCGATCATCCCACCGATGGTCGAGATATCTCCTGACGAGGGCAGCGGTGGAAAGAAAAGTCCGTACTGCTCGACGGTGTCGTTGATCGCGCCGCCCAGAACGCCCGGTTGGACATCAATCTGGAAATCATCGGGACGCACATCGAGTACACTATCCATCTTCATCATATTTAGGCTGATTCCCCCGTGGACGGGCACGGAGTGTCCTTCGAGACTGGTCCCAGCTGCGTACGGAGTCACTGGAATGCCACGGGAATTCGCCGTGGATAGTACTGTTGCAACGTCAGCCGTTGACTTTGGCCAGACGACGGCGTCAGGTGGGACGCATCTTCTTCGTCGGTGCCCCAGTCGCTTTCGTGGCGAGCTCGACTTTCGTCGGAAGTGGATATCTGCGACTCGTCTAGGGGAGAGTCGTATAGGAAACTGAATCTCATGTGGTATGTTACAACATTTTGCTGGCATATATATGTTGGTCGCTGCGAGTGCTATTAATTCGATTCTAGCGGTCTGGCGTGAGATCTCAGTTCATCTGATTCTATCTAAAACATTAACCGATCGTCAACGATCTCTGTTGTGTTTATGTACTGACATCGATGTTGATTCTATCATTATTATATTTTGGTTCTCACACTTACCGTCAACTAGTCCAGAGACAACAAAGTTCGATACTGGTGTTGGCCCAATAGTTATCTCTTCTCCTATGTTGATATCACTCATTGATCCAAGAATATGGACTTTCACTCGACATACTTCTGGATTTCCCACGCTAGATAGATTTATTTCGCTAACTATTTTGTGTATCTCAGAATTCCTCTGCTTAATTAATGTGTAATCCGGATCTTCGATCTTCTGAACATCTAATGTATCGTACGACTGCGATTTTGGTCGGTATCCACCTCCTGCTCCTTGAATCCCTTCGATAAGTTCGAGTGATGTCAAACTCTGCATCTGATTTCTAATTGTTCCTGGACTGCGTTGAATCTCTCGCGCGATTCTTTCCGAACTAATCGGCTCTTGTTCTTCTTCGTACAAACTAATTAACGTAGCAAGGAGAGATGTTTGATTGGTAGTAAGCTCAATCTGCTGCATGTAGGATAAAACAACTCATCGATATTAAATGTAATGTACATCCATTTATGAGAGTGACATGGCGGTATTGAAAATATAGTGCTCTGAAATTCTGTAGGACGCAACGGTGACTGTGTTATATTTACTAAGAGCGAACTGTTAGATAGCATTGGGATCTCATAGATTAATAATAATATTAGCCCTGTCAAGTCCAGCATAGTAAGAGCAACACCAGTAGATGTATTAGATCATAGAAGAACCCATGGTATATGGTTCACACAGCCATTAATCTGTACACGGTTCGGGATTCGTCAGACGGAACACTAGATCTGCTTACAAGAACGTCTGACGCCGGATACGACGGGGTTGAACTGGCGTACGAGTTTGTTGATGAAGATCCAACCGCGATCCGGTCGTGTATAGACCGGTTGGGTCTCGACTGTCCGGCGGTACATATTGAGCTCGATCCATTAACGAACAGAACTGAAGCGGTCATCGATTGGTGTTCGACGGTCGGCGTGGAGACAGTAGTCTTACCGTACCTTGATGTAACGAACTTCGACAGCGCTGAAGCGGTTACTGAGACAGCGACATTCCTCGAGTCTGTCGCAGCCCCTTTCAGAGACGAAGGGTTTGACTTCTGCTATCACAACCATGACCATGAGTTGAGGTGGCTCTCTGAAGACAACGAGACGGCACTCCACCTCCTGATGGCGGAGCTGGAGATGGTCGATCTGGAGCTCGATATCGGCTGGGTTCAAGCAGCGGGTCGCGACCCGATCGCGTTCCTCAACCGACACGCGAATCGTATTGATCTGATCCATGCGAAAGATGTCGTCGCAGAGACTCGAACTCCCATCGAAGCTGGGATGGGGGACGTAGACTTCGAGGACATTGAAGCGGCGGTGAGAGACGCCGGTTGTTCGTGGGCGATCTACGAGCATGATTCTCCAGACGATCCGCTCGGATCGCTGTCGCACGGGGCAAAGTTCCTGTCGGAATGGCAAATGCGCTGACGCCGAAAGGGTCAGCAGGGGGCAATATTTATACTACGAGTACAGCAATAACACCCGTATGTGTGCCAAAAACACAGATACTGCTGAGGCCGAAGAGGTTGTCTCCCGACACCGCGACGTAGCCAATAAGGTCCTTCCTGACCATACTGACCTCTATATTGGCGGTGAGTGGAGCGCTGGAGGAAAATCACCGCTAGAGGTGGTTGATCCGACGACTGGAGAACATCTGGCGGAGGTGTCGGCCGCAGACGCTACCGATATTGACAGAGCTGTGAAAGCGGCCTGGAAGGCGTATGACGGAGAGTGGTGTTTAACGACAGCTGGAGACAGACAGGATATTTTGCTTGAGATTGCAGACTGCGTGGAGGCCAACTTAGAAAACCTTGCGTTGCTTGAGACTCTTGACAACGGAAAGCCCCTCGTAGAATCTCGAGCAGACATGAAGACGGTCGTTGACCAGTTTCAGTATTTCGCAGGTATCATCCAATCTGATGCTGGCGCTGTC
The DNA here is from genome assembly GCF_001542905.1 of Halorubrum aethiopicum. NCBI lineage: Archaea > Methanobacteriati > Methanobacteriota > Halobacteria > Halobacteriales > Haloferacaceae > Halorubrum > Halorubrum aethiopicum. The sequence continues at coordinate 143,691 of NZ_LOAJ01000002.1, forward strand.
CTGTCGGACGATCAGCGCATGGGTCATACGATTCGAGAACCCTATGGTGTCGTCGGCCAGATTATTCCGTGGAACTTTCCACTGTCGATGGCTTCGTGGAAACTGGCACCGGCGCTTGCGGCAGGAAACTGTAGTATCCTGAAGCCTGCCGAACAGACTCCTCTGTCGATCCTTAGACTCATGGAACTCGTTGACGATGTTGTACCCGACGGCGTGATCAACATCGTTCCGGGCAACGGCAGGGAGGCCGGGGTGGCACTGACTCAACACCCGGACATTCGAAAGCTTGCCTTTACTGGTTCGACAGCTGTCGGTAAAGACATTATGCGGAACGCTGCCGACAACGTCGTCGACGTTACCCTCGAACTTGGGGGAAAAAGTCCGGTTGTCGTTTTTCCGGACGCAGACTTGGACAAGGCTATCGAAGTGGTGAAGTTCGCGATCTTCGCAAACGCAGGCGAATGCTGTACGGCCGGTTCGCGACTGTTCGTACACGCGGCAATCGCTGAGGATTTCCTTGATCGGTTCGTCGAGACTGTCGAAGATCTCACAGTTGGAGATCCTCTGTTGGAGGGGACTGATATCGGGCCACAAATCAGTGACAGTGAGGTAGAAAAGACGCTTGAATATGTTGAGACTGCGGTCGAAGGGGGGGAGATCTCATGACAGGCGGATCGTGTCCATCCGGGAACGCAGTGTCTGCTGGTAGCTTTGTAGAGCCGACTGTGATTGGTGACGTGCCGCATGACAATCCAGCCGTCCAAGAAGAGATATTTGGCCCGGTGCTCGAAACGTTCACTTGGACCGAGTACGACGAGATGATGGCTCTGGTAAACGATGTCGAATACGGACTCTCAGCGAGTGTTGTCACACAAGACATTGATGAAGCGTACCAGACGGCACGCGATATCGAGGCCGGCTATGTGTGGATCAACCAGCACCATGACGTCCCGTCTGGGCTTCCGTTCGGCGGCTACAAGCAATCTGGGATAGGGCGTGAACTGGCCGAGACGACCCTCGAACATTACCAGCAAACGAAGACGATTAACGTGGGCTTATGAGTGTGACACGAGGTTGAGGCAGTGAACTACCCTACTCGCTCGCGGCTGGCGTCGTTCAATCCTTGAGGGAAGGCTTCCTGCTTCCACGACGCGCTTTGTAGATACAGACGAATTCACAGGGAGCGCAGCCTTCACAGGCGTTCCTTCTGAGTATCCCACTTTAGATCTTCGAGCCCGCGGGAAAGGATGTGCCACGCCTCGTTTGGGACCCTGTCAGCTTAAACTCACACAGCTAGGACAGGAATCTACTACCCTACTGAAAGACGTTGCGATTACCGGAGTCTGTGGATCTGCTACCGAATTGTGTTCGAGAATTGTGCGGCGCTGTATCTCTCTGCTCACGCCTCCCTTCGGTCTGTGCTCGCTGAGTAGAGGACTTATCGCCTATTTTTAGCCAACTCCGAGATATTTCCCTGGTCGATTGGTTGCGAACGGGATCGCCATCGCGGTAGTCGAGAGAAACGGATATGACTATCGACACTGGCTCGAGATATGTGTCTACCGTGATGATATCACGTCAACTCTTGACAATGATGATTTGGTAATAGAAAAGCAGAATCTATTGGATTACACCACTAGTAGTGTAATGGTCTTCGCGAGATCTATTGTTAGCCTCAGATAGTACGAAGTCTGTTTGGTGACTACAAATACGTTATTGGCAGAGAATCCGCAGCAACCAATCATGCTCACGCGATCGCGCGAATCAATTGATGGTAGCTCGGCCAAAGTGGTACTATTGCGGACTCACGGGCAGTAAAGTGTTGTACGGACGCTGTGGATGTATATTAGACTACTGCCTCATAAGGAAATAAAACGTCTCTAGCACCGATGTATTCATCGTAAAATGGGTACCAGTCACACTGTTTCGAAGGGAATTTCATCGAAGATTACCCCTAACTACTCTGAATCCTCATTGAGACGGATCGAAGGCAGGTGCCGTCCTCGAGAAAGAGTGGCTGAATTGGAACACTGATAGGAGCGCACCGGTAGCGATCCGGCACGTTTCCACTCACGTCCGCAAGGTGAGTTGTTTGAGGCTTGTAAGCGATAGCGCCGCTATCAGAACCACCGTGACGAATACCAAAAAGAATACGCTGATAACATTCACCATTGGACTGAAGCCGTACCTGATGAGTCCCCACAGATAGACCGGCAGCGTTTGAGTCGCCGTATCTCGAACAAAGTACGTATAGACAAACTCGTTGAATGAAATGGTAAACGCTAACAGCCCACCAGCAATGATCCCAGGAAGGACGTTCGGCAAAGTGACTCGACGGAACGTCCGAAGTTCACTCGCACCGAGGTCCATGGAAGCTTCTTCTAATGTCTGGTCGAAGTTGACGACCGTCGGAATAATGATCAACGCGGCGAAAGGAACCGTTCGGATGACGTGAGCGATCACTACCGTCCCGTACCCAGCTTCGATGTTTACGTTCCCGAAAAACAACGTCATGGCTATCCCCGTCACGACAAGGGGAACCACAATCGGAAGCGTGAGGAACATCTGGAAGAGGCTCTTTCCTGGGAAGTCGTACCGTGAAACCCCGTAGGCAGCGAGAAGGGAGACGAAGACCGTGATCGGTGTTGCGACGAGGCTTACCTTCAGTGAAGTTAAGATGGCGCTTATCGCTTTTGTGTTGCTCACCCGTCGTACCAATTCCACACATTGAGGTTTTGCTCTAACTGCTCTGGCGGAACGGATTCCACATCCACTGGTTTTGTAGGCTCATTACTGCCGCCACCGCCCCCGCCGATACAGCCAGCGAGGGAAGCAGCACCACTGGCGAGACCGTACTTGACAAGGTTTCGTCTGCTTAGATCCATGGTATCGAACCTCACGTCTATCGAAACATAACAGCCCCAATTAAATCTTTTGTTATTTATACTGAAGGATCGTATAGAGAAGTGGGGGTACTCGTTGTATGTTGGCTCCTGAGAGCCAATGGTGTAGTGCGTCGCTCGTCTCCGAAAATTAGAAGCGCTGCTTACGATCGCCTGTCAGTCGACAACACGGACATCGAGTACAGACGGACCACTGGTGTTAGCAGCCTCGCGCAACATCGCTTCGAGCGTCTCTTTGTCGGTGATTTGACCTCCCTCGACGCCGTGACTGGATGCATTTACGGTGAAATCGACGCCAGGTTGGAGATCCATCCCGATGAATTCGTGATCGTCGTCGTCACCACCCAGAATTTTTAGCGCATTGTCCTTCAAAATCCGGTAGTTTTGATTATTCGATATGACGATCGTTAGGTCGAGGTCGTACCGAGCTGCCGTATACATCGAGTGGGGGTAATAGAGATACGAACCGTCACCCAGAAGTCCAACCACGGGACGGTCATCCTCTGCGAGGGCAGCCCCAACGGCCGCAGGAAGACCGTACCCCAGCCCGCCAGATTTGTTGCCAAACAGCTGGCCGGGTTGGAGGTCCCACTCGGACAACAGTGCGTACCGCGTGGTGACGCTCTCGTCGACGATGTACGCGTCCGGCACTGCCTTCTCCATAGTTTCGATCAGCTCCGTCTTTGAGATAGCATCAGAATTATCCGAAGGAGATTGTTGTAGATTCTCACCGACCCAATCGCGAATCTCGCTGATTTTCTTGCGACGAGCGGTTAATTGCTCATCGCTCACGCGTCCGGAGATCCGTCGGGTGAGATCTTTAATCGTCGGTCGTAGCGCACCAGAAATGACGACGCTGGCGGGCTCATTCTTTGCGAGTTCCCAGCTGTCGGGACCGATATGTACCGCTGTCGCGTTGGACGGGACAAGCGGTTCGTCGTGGGCAAGTGTCGGCGTGTGCGTCGTACACCCGATCAAGACGACCGCATCTGCCTCGTGAAGCGCTCTTGCCTCCGCAAATGACTCCGGCATGTGCGAAACCCACAACTCATGATCCATTGGAAAGTTTACTTCCGTGGATAGAATCTCGCTGTGGACGCGTGCCCCCGTTTGCTCGGCTAACTCGATTACAGCTTCCACAGTGGGCTGACCGCCGCGGGCGATCTGATCGCCGACGATAAGCACCGGTTCGTCAGCTTCCGTTAGAACGTCGGCTGCCTGCGCGATAGCATGAGTGTCGCCGCGGCCGGTTTTCGGGATCTCCAACGGTTCGACGGGCATGTTTGTCTCCCTAAGCATCACGTCCATCGGGAATCCTAAGAATACGGGTCCCATTGGGGGTGTCAGTGCCACCTTACACGCGCGACGTAGCATTGTGGGGAGGGATTCAACCGCTTTGACCTCGGCACTCCACTTCGTGAACTGTTGGGTCATCTCCACGAGATCACCGTATAATATTGGCTCCTCGTGTTGATGACGCATACTGTGAGTGCCTGCGGTGATCACGAGCGGTGCGCCAGAAACGCTTGCGGCGTACAAGTTCCCCAGACCGTGTGCCATCCCTGGAGCGACGTGAAGATTAACCACACCAAGTGGATACTCGTCGCCCCGCTGCCGCCGAGTACATGCATATCCAGCTGCCATTCCAACGGCGATGTCTTCCTGTAGTCCGAGGACGTAATCGACTTTACTCCCTTCAAGAGCGCTCATTACGGGCACCTCGGTCGTTCCAGGGTTTCCGAAGAGATACGGTACCCCGTAAGTTTCTAACGCTTCGACAAATAGATCTGCACCAGTTCGTGTCATGCTCTGCCGTATCAGGAATTAGCACGTACCTACATTTATGTTCCGCTTGGATGGCCATTAGAATCCGTGATTCGGGTTTGGTCATCACAAATATTTATGACACAGTGTGACGGATAGCGATATATGGTCAAAAACGGTGAATCACGGCGGGTTAAGTCGGTCGATACAGCCTGCGAACTGATCCGTGCGATGCAAGAGCGCGGGGAGACGACCATCTCGGAGTTGAGCGATGCGATCGATCTCTCAGAAGGGTCGGTACACACTCATTTGGCGACGCTGAAATCACACGGACTCGTGGTCAAAGACGAGACAACCTACGAACTAGGGCCTCAATTCATCCCGCTGGGAGAGCGGGTAAAACACAACTCGAAGCTCTATCAGGCAGCGAAAAAAGAGATTGATCGTATCACTGAAAAAACTGGTGAATGTGTACATCTGTTGCTTGAGAACAACGGCCAGGGAATCATTCTCTATGAATCGTTCGGCGAGAAGGCGGTTGGGACGAAATTTCACTCTCGATCCCGAGAGAAACCTGCGAAGTTTCTTCACTGCCGTGCCTCGGGTAAGGCGATCCTCGCGTATCTCCCAGACAGTCGTGTCCACGACATCATCGACAGATACGAGCTCAAGGAAATGACAAAGGAGACGATCACGGACTACGAGGAACTCCTAGATGAGCTGGCCACTACTCGTTCCCAGGGGTATGCGTTGAACGATGAGGAGGAACTCCGTGGCGTTCGAGCCGTGGGGGTGCCCATACTGGATGACAAGGGGACTCCGCTCGGCGCAATCAGCCTCTCGGCACCTCGAAGCCGGTTAGAGGGAGATATCTTCACCGACGAGATACCAGAGATTTTGATCGACACGGCAAACGTCATCGAAATAAATTATCAGACGAACGATCTAGACATCAGTTGACTCGTGGCAAATCTTAAGTAGGTATATTTAGAGTATTTCTTCATGGCAAGCGAGCCGAGCACACAACTCTACGTTGATGGTAGCTGGTGTAGTTCGAGCGGCAACTCCGAGATCATCAGCCGAAATCCGGCGAAACCCGACGAAAGGATTGCCACGTTTCCGGCAGCCACGGTTGCTGATACCGAGACTGCGATATCGGCGTCAGCTGCTACAGAAGACGAGTGGGCGGCAGTATCAGCTCACGAACGAGGGTCGTACCTTCGGGATGCGGCTCGTGTCATTGAGGGTGAAAGAGAATCTCTCAGTCAATTGATCGCTGATGAAACGGGCAAAACGATCGGCGGGAGTCGGGGAGAGATCCAGCGGACGATCGATCTCTTAGAGTACTACGCACAGATCGCACGCGACTACGGCGGTACTGCCCCTCCAAGTGCGACCGAGGGGACGGTCCTGTTTACGAAGCGTGAGCCGTGGGGGACGGCAGGAATCATCACACCATGGAACTTCCCGATCGCGATCCCAACTTGGAAGATCGCACCGGCTCTTGTGAGCGGGAACACGGTCGTGTTTAAGCCCGCCTCACTCTCACCGACGATCGCATCCCGTCTTGTTGATGTGTTCGACCAGATAGGGCTTCCAGACGGGGTCATAAATTTCGTTCCAGGATCTGGAAGTACGGTCGGTGACACAATAGCAACAAGCCAGGATGTGGATGTAATATCATTCACCGGTAGTACTGCGGTGGGTGAGGCTGTCGAGAGAGCCGCAAGCGATACTGGAGCCAGAGTACAATGTGAGATGGGTGGAAAAAACGCCATCATTGTCGACGAAAGCTGTGACCTTGATTTGGCTCTTGATCTTACGATGAGTGGTGCCTATGGCTTGGCAGGACAGGCTTGTACGGCCGCGAGTCGGGCGATCGTCTTGGATGGGGTCTACGATGAGTACGTGGACGCCCTCAAACGGCGCGTAGAGAATCTTGTCGTGGGCGATCCGAGTGATGAATCGACGGACATGGGCCCGAAGGCATCTGCGAACGGACTACAGGAGGATCTCGACTATATTGAAGCGGGTGAAAGCGCAGGTGCGACACTCCTGACTGGGGGGGCGGAACTCGAACGCGAGGGGCACTTCATCGAACCGACGGTTTTCGTCGACGTCGAGCCGGGGATGGAGATTGCACAGGAGGAGATCTTCGGACCGGTTCTGTCGGTTCTTTCGGTTTCTGACTTTGACGAGGCGGTTCGAGTCGCGAACGACGTTCAGTACGGACTAACGGCTGCTGTCTGTACTGATCGGCTTCACCATGCGATGTCTTTCATCGACGATATTGAGACCGGCGTTGTAAAGATCAATCAAAAACCCGGAGGTGTTGAATACCAGATGCCATTCGGCGGACGGAAGCGTTCAAGCACCGAGACGTTCAAAGAACAGGGTCGAGAAGCTCTAGAGTTTTTCACCCACGAGAAGGCAATCTATCTCACCGACGGGCATCTCTGAGACCGTTGTCGAGCTGCTATGGGATGTATCTTGAGACAGATGGTCAGTCAGACGCAACGTTTTTCACCCCTGTCGAGACACCACATTAGCATGGGTGTGAACTCGCTTACGGATACATACGATGATGAGCTAAAGCGCTTCGTCGAGAGGCTTCTCCAATTCGAATCGACTAGTGGTCGCGAAAAGCAAGCACAAGAATGGTTCGAAGAGCAACTCGAAGAACTCGGGTTTGAGACATACCGATGGGAAGCCGATCCGGAACAGCTCGCTTCGATCTCGTCGTTCCCGTCAGCCGATGAGATAGACACCGCAGATCGACCCAGCGTAGCGGGGGTACTCGAATTCGGTGATCCAGAAGCAGGTCCCACACTGGTTCTCAACGGACATGTCGACGTAGTGCCTGCCGACGACGCTTCTTGGAAGACCGATCCGTTCGACCCGTATTGGGACGGTGAGAAACTCCACGCGCGGGGTGCGGCGGATATGAAAACAAACCTCGCGTTACTCGTCTTCGTCGCAAAACACCTCCACGACTCATACGCAGACGAGATTAACGGGCGAGTGGTCGTTGAAAGCGTTACTGGAGAAGAAGAAGGCGGGATCGGAGCACCCGCGGCGGCACTGTCTAACCCCTATCCGTTCGATAGGGACGCCGCGATCATCACGGAGCCCACTGACCAGAGAGTCGTCACGGCGACAGCGGGGGTATTGATGAAGGAGCTGACCATTTCGGGGCGCTCGGCGCACGCCGCGACCCGGTGGCGCGGCGAGTCCGTGCTCCCCCACTTCAACCGCATTCAACGCGCATTCAGAGAGCTCGAACATGAGCGACACGAGCGGATTACTCACCCGCTTTACGACTACCCGGTAAATTGGCCGATGAACATCGGAATTGTCGACGCAGGCGACTGGGTCTCGAACGTCCCGGCGCGTCTGACGGCGCAAGTGCGGATCGGATTCGCTCCCTCGGAGACCCTCGAAGCCGCGGAGGCGGAATACGAAGAGCGTCTTCAGAGTATTGTCGAGGACAGCAAGTGGCTTTCCGAGCATCCTCCAACGTTCGAACGACGAGCCATCCACTTCGAGCCCTCTGAACTCGAAGTTGACTGTCCGATCGTCCGCCGACTCCAGTCGGCCATGCTTGACCACGGTATCGAAGAGACGCAACCGATCGGAAAGACCTACAGCGCCGACTCTCGGTTCTACATTGAACAAGGAATTCCGACAGTTATCTTCGGGCCAGGGACGATCGATCAAGCGCATTTCCCCAACGAGTTCATCCGCTGGTCAGAGGTCCAGCAGGCAGGTGATGTGCTTGTTGACACGTGTAAATCGTATCTTCAGAAACCTGGATCAACTCTTCAACGCTCAGAGTGAGTCCACGCCGGGCAACCAATCGGCGGTCTGTTTGTCCATTTTTCTTTGTTTGAGTTGAAATGTCCTGACCGACGGATTTATTGTGACACTCGCTCTCAAAATAGATTATGAGCTCACCATCAGCTCAGTTTATGCCAGCGGTATCGCGGTTCATAGGAGAGGAAACACCATGTCTCGTCGAAGGGGATGGTGCGATACTCAAAGACGATGAGGGTAACGAGTACATCGACTTTTTCGCACAACACGCTGCTATGTCCCACGGCTACTCACACCCCAGAGTGGTGGAGGCCGTAACAGAACAAGTGGAGAAACTGAACTTTAGCGCATACGATTTCCCGACGAAGCCAAGTCAGCGTCTCACAAACCGATTTTCTGACGTTGCTCCCGGCGACTTGGAACGGTCGTACTTCGTAAACTCCGGATCTGAGGCTGTCGAGGTTGCGCTTACGCTCGCTCGTCGAGCGACAGGTAACCACGAGTTCGTTGCCCTAGGTGAGGCATTCCATGGCCGAACTTACGGCGCTCGCTCGCTCGTCGGATGGTCCGGGTATCGAGACGGCTTTGGGCCGTTTTTGCCGTCCGTGACACACATCCCATCGTACAACTGCGATTCGTTCCCCGGAGACACTGAGCCAGAAACCGGAGCCGAGTACGCTGAACTCCTTGAGTACGCGCTTGAATACGAAACGGGTGACGTCGCCGCGTTTATTGCCGAACCGATGTTTGGAACAGCAGGGAATATTCCCGCTCCAGAGGGGTACTTCCAGCGAATACGTGAAATTTGTGATGAACACGACATCCTGTTCATCGCAGATGAAGTTATCACGGGCTTTGGCCGCACAGGAAAGCCGTTTGGCATCCAACACTACGACGTCACGCCAGACATCATGACGACAGCGAAGGCGATCGGCGGCGGAATGCCGATTGGGGCAACGATCGCGACGCCCGAGGTAGCTGATGCCTTCGAAAGCATGGATTACTTCTCGACATTCGGCGGAAACCCTGTGTCAACGACGGCGGCGGTCGCGAGTATTGATGTCATGAAGGAAGATCGACTTCCGGAGCGGGCTGCCGAACTGGGCGAACGCTTCATGGATCGTCTCCGGAGGCTACAAAGCGAGTACTCCTTCGTTGGCGAGATTAGAGGCAAGGGGCTGATGATCGGTGTCGAACTGGTTGATGAGAACGGAGACCCCCTTGAAAAAGAGCACAGTCTCGCACTACGGCGTGATGCCATCGATCGAGGGCTCATTCTGCCTGCGGGACAGGGTTGGGAAGGTAACGTCATCCGCATCAATCCGCCACTCGTCATTTCGGAAGACGAACTTGATCGGGGTATCACCATCATGGAGGAGTGTTTTGAGGAACTCACCACCCACCTCGATTGAGCGAGAATCGGCGACTAACTAAACATCCGGTTAGGTAACTGAGGATAACAGTTGTTTCGCATCCGTACTTTTCGGGGGAATTGGATGCCGTGGTCAGCGATTAGTTTGTGAGCTTGCCCGTCCATATCACGCGACCAATCAGGATAGATTCGTTCGTGCTTTGAAATTTTTAATCTGCGTTAATTATCAAGCATTTCGAGGGCGGAATTAACCGCAGAGATATCTGATCCAGTAGCACGAAACTCACAGCCGACGTAGCTATCATATCCAGCGTCTACTAGACTCTCAATAATACGTTGGTAGTTCAATTCACCTGTTCCGGGTTCGTTTCGTCCAGGGACATCTGCGATATGGACGTGTCCGATCCGATTTAGATTTTGCCGCATTGTGTCGATGATGTTGCCTTCCGTGATCTGTTGGTGATAGACATCGTAGAGTAGTCGAACGTTGGGACTTTCTATCTCGTCGATGATGTCGAATCCTGTCTCCGATCGGCTGAGAAACGCTCCAGGATGGTCCACCGTAGTGTTTAGCGGCTCAAGAATCAACGAAACACCAGCCTCTTCGGCGTCAGGTGCGACCGTCTGGAGAGTGTCGACGATATTGTCATATTGGGTTTGCCATCCGTGAGACTCACATTCCGGCCCGGATGTCACGATAAGATTCTCACAATCAACGGTAGCTGCTGTCTCCAGATTAGATCGAAGCTCGGATATTGCTTGATCCTGGACATTAGGGTTGGTGAGGCTGGTCGTACAGCCGACCATTCCCACGAATGCGAGGTTGTTTGCCACGGTTCGGTCCCGGATTGCTGGAAGGGACCGGTCTGCGGGTTCCCAGAATTCGACACCATCAACGCCGAGTTCAGCACAACGATCGACCCGGTTAACGAACGTATCGTTGGTAAAGAGCGTGTCTAAACACACCGATAACGCAGGTGAATTTGTCATAGCAGGTTACCAGTATTCCCTGTGATGGCTGGGTATATAGAACTCACGTCTGAGTGAAACACCCAAAACATTATAGGGAGTTAGATAATCGGTCAGTTCGTATGCCAGTCAAGACAGCCTTTGTCGGAGCAGGCGGTATAGCGTCGGTACACCTTTCAAATACCGAAGCGTCCAGTCTCGGTGACATCGTAGCGGTCTGTGACATCGATCCGGCCGTAGCCGAAAGCACCGCAGAGACTCACGACGTGGACGCATTTACCGACGTGGAAGCGCTCTTTAACGAGGCAGAATTCGACGCAGTGATCGCTTCAATCCCCCCCTTCGCTCACGGAGAGGTCGAAAAGCTGGCTGTAGAGCATGAAACCCACTTGTTCGTCGAAAAACCACTTGGCCTCGACCGGGAAACCGCGGAGACAATCGATGCTGCGATCACCGAATCTGACATCATCACTCAGGTAGGGCACATGAACCGGTACGCCGACATCGTTGAGAGAGCGGTCGAGTTGATCGACGATCGACAAATCGCCCTCATCAACGGACATTGGTACGACGGAGTGGCAGACGCAGAATGGTGGCGAAAGAAAGCGCGATCCGGCGGGCAGGTGGTCGAACAATCGACACACGTTTTTGACCTCGTACGGTATCTCGCGGGCGATGTAGAAGATATTCACGCATACGGTGAAAGGCAAGTTGTTGGAGATCAGGTCGACTTCGAGGACTCTGTCGTCGCAACGATGTACCACGAGACGGGTACGGTGAGTCATGTCGCGACGAGCTGTGCGTCGCCTAGGTACCGTACTGCGGTTGACGTGATCGGCGACGGCTTCGACCTACAGCTGGATTTCAACGAGAACTGTTTGACGGGCATCGTTGATGGTGAGGATGTGGCATATGAGGGGGGCGATGAGAAGTACCGAGATGAACTGGAAGCGTTTCTGGACGCCGTCTCGAATGGTGACCGCTCGTTAGTTCGGTCGCCCTATTCGGACGCAAAAAAGACATTCGAAACGACGCTTGATGTCTACGAATCGATTGACACCTCGGCACCCATCGACACCAAGCGCTGAACTGAACGCCGTCATGTGGAGAATCGGACGCCGAAAATATTAACTACCATTGAATGAAAAACGACAGCGTGGTTCGACAATGAAAAACAGTGACAATCGTATCAGTCGGAGACAGGTTTCGTACTTGACCGGTTCGGGTACTCTGGCAGCTATTGCTGGATGTATCGGAACAGGTCCGCAAGAAGGAACACAGACTGGCGGCGGGACAAACGGCAACGGTCAATCCGGGTCAACCTCAACGAGCGGACAGTCCGGTGGTGATTCGACAATGGCCGATAAGATCAACGCATGGGGCTGGGACGTGGCCGCCAAGTCTCTGGAGATCACCGCAACTGACTACGAAGACAAAACTGGCGCGGCAGTGTCCGTTTCTCAGATGGGACAGGGCAATATGAACGATAAGTTCAAATCATCTCTCCTGTCCGGGTCTGGTGCGCCCGCGTGTGCGATGATGGAAGATCCGAGTGCACCCGCTTGGGTGAACACGGATGGACTTCACGACGTCTCAGGTTGGATTGAAGAGGCAGGGTTGAAAGACAAGTTTGTCAGCGGTAAGTGGACACCACTCCAAGACGAAGACGGAATTTACGGGCTTCCCTGGGACATCGGACCAGTTGGCCTCTTTTATCGCCGTGATCTATTCCAACAAAACGGGATCGATCCGACCACGATAGAAACGTGGGACCAATTCATTGAAGAAGGACAGAAACTCCCTGAGGGAACAGGGTTGTTGAACATCCCGTCAAACGATTATGACGGACTCTGGCGGATGCAATTCCGCCAACTCGGCGGACAGCCCTTTACTGAGGATGGACACGTGAACATTCACTCCGAAAAGAGTGTGCGGGTCGCACAAATGCTCAAACGACTGTATAACTCGGGAGCTACCGTAGACAAACCACCGTGGACGAAAAGCTGGTTCACCGCACTCGGTGACGGCGCTATCGCCTCGCTGATGAGTGGTGCCTGGATGCTCGGGACGCTGAAAGCCGAAGTCAGCAATACGAAGGGGAAATGGGGTGTGATCAAACCACCTGCCTTCGCATCCGGTGGTCCCCGAGCCACCAACTCGGGTGGATCGAATATGACCATCGCAAAACAGGTATCGAATGCGAAGGCCCGCCGTGCTTGGGACTTTATGAAATTCTCTTTGGCAACAGAAGAAATGCAGACGAAGATCTATAACGAGTACGGCATTTTCCCAGCTTACAAGCCAGCTTACAATAGCGATGTCTTCTCGACGGAAATTCCCTTCCTAGGCGGCCAAAAGGCGGGGGAGCTGTTTACTGAAGTTGCCGAGAACATTCCGGGGTACCGCTATACGACCGCGACATCCGAAGTGACGAGAGCCATCAACACTCACTTGGGTCGGATGTTCGACGACAAGGTCACTCCCGCCAAGGCGGTCATGAATGCGGCCGAACAGGTCGCAAAGCGGACTGACCGAGAGCTTGCCTAATAGATGAGTCAACGACACGAGCCAAACCTCTCGGATCGGATTCGATACCGACGCAAGCAACTGCGAGAGGTGCTTCCGTCTTCCGATCGGGGAGTCCCGTATCTCTTTCTGTCCCCGTTTTTTGTCCTGTTTAGTGTCTTCTTGGCGTTCCCAATTTTCTATACGCTCTATCTTTCATTTTTCCGCTTCGAAGGAGTGAGTAATTCGACAATCCTCTGGATCGAAACTGCAATATTCGATTACAGATTAGTCGGAATCTCCGATCTTACGTTTGTTGGGCTCGACAATTATCTACGGCTTCTATCTGATTCGCTTTTCCACCAGGCAATGTACAACACGGTCTTCATACTGCTGGTCCAAGTCCCGATCATGGTGGGGCTCGCGCTTGCGCTTGCACTTGCGCTGAACGCGAGTTTCGTTCGATTCCGTGGTGTATTCCGGACGATAATCGCACTTCCAGTCTCGGCTAATCTCGTGGCCTACGCGACAGTGTTTCTGGTGTTGTTCCAAGAGACAGGGTTGATCAATTACGCACTTGGACTAGTCGGAATCGGTCCGATCCCATGGTTACAAGACGCGTTCTGGTCTCGGTTCACCATCGTCAGTGCGGTTACTTGGCGCTGGACGGGATATAACATGATTATCCTCCTTGCGGGGCTTCAGAATGTCCCGAAGCACCTCTACGAAGCGGCTGAAATCGACGGCGCCACCCGGTTCGAGAAGTTTAGATATGTAACGCTCCCGCAGCTCCGACCGGTACTTCTCTTCGTAGTGGTCACGTCGACTATCGGGACGTTCAAGCTCTTCGCGGAGCCCGTGACTATCTCGCAAGGCGGTGCGCCCCTCGAATCGACAATCACGATCGTACAGTACATCTACCAGACGGCATTTATTGACTTCCGTCTCGGTTACGCCAGCGCTCTCACGTACGTTCTCATTGCAATCGTGAGTACACTGTCTCTTATTCAGATCAGATTGGGGGGGACGAGCGATGCATGAGACAACGCGTCGGAGCGGCGTCTGGAAATTCGTCACATACGCCTTCATCCTGCTCATGGCTGTCGTGACGATCGTTCCACTCTACTGGGTGCTCGTCGCGTCGACGCTGCCAGAGGAGGTCTTTTTGTCTTCTACGTCGCTGCCGCTGTTTCCAGGAGATGCTTTCTTTGAAAACTTCCGGGCACTACAGGCACGTGAGAGCGTCAACTTCATCAGAAGTATCGGAAACAGCGTGCTCATCGCATCTGTCTATACACTCTTATCGGTGCTGCTCTGCTCTATGGCTGGCTTTGCTTTTGCCAAGTATGAATTCCGCTTTAAGGAACCGATATTCTATACGATTCTTGCGACTCTCGTATTGCCCATTCAGCTGCTTGTCATCCCACTGTTTCTGCTGATGTCGCAGCTCGGATTGATGAATTCGTATTGGGCGATCATACTCCCGTGGGCGGCGAATCCCGTCGGAATATTCCTAATGCGTCAGAACATGAAGTCGGTCCCAGACACCTTGCTCGAATCCGCTCGCATGGATGGTGCCACCGAGTTTCAGGTGTTCTATAAAGTTGTACTACCGACGCTAAAATCTGCTCTAGCCGCGCTCGCGACGATCCTGTTCCTGTTCCAGTGGAATCTGTTTCTGTTCCCTCTCGTCGTCCTTGAATCAGATAAGTACACCATTCCAGTCGCGATAAACCAACTCGTCGGTGCACAGCGCGTTTACTACGACCAGATCATGGTTGCCGCCGGACTTTCGATTATCCCGATTTTCCTGCTGTTTTTATTCCTTCAGCAGTACTTCGTCAAGGGGATCATCGGCGGCTCCATCAAAGAGTAACCATACTGTCAACAAATAACAATGGCAAACATAAACATTACCGACCTTACGAAAGTTTACGAGAGTGATGCGGGTGACGTCGTCGCCGTTAACGACGTTGACCTCGACATAACTGACGGCGAGTTCCTTGTCCTCGTCGGTCCTTCAGGATGCGGAAAGACGACAACGTTGCGCTGTCTTGCCGGACTTGAATCCGCGACGAAAGGGTCGATCCGGTTCGCACAGCGCGACGTGACCGATCTCCGGGCTCGTGATCGTGATGTGGCGATGGTGTTCCAAAACTATGCGCTATATCCTCACATGACCGTCCGACAGAACATGGAGTTCGGACTTCGTCTGTCGACTGAACAGCCAGCAGCGAAGATTGGAGAGAACGTAGAATCGACCGCGCAGATGCTTGGGATCGAAGATCAGCTGGATGAAAAGCCGAGGTCGCTGTCCGGCGGACAGCAACAGCGAGTAGCCCTCGGCCGAGCAATCGTTCGGGAGCCTTCTGTCTTTTTAATGGACGAACCGCTCTCAAACCTCGATGCGAAGCTTCGCGCACAGATGCGTACCGAACTTCAAGAGCTCCAACAGCAACTTGATGTCACAACGATATACGTAACACACGATCAGACCGAAGCGATGGCCATGGGTGACCGTATTGCGGTACTCGACGGCGGGGAACTACAACAGGTTGGAGAACCGGAGACGGTGTATGTAGAACCCGCCAACGAATTCGTGGCAAAGTTCATCGGATCGCCAAGTATCAATCTCTTCACGGCTTCTGTCGATGGGAAGACATTGTCGGCGACGGATGCACCGATCAGTTACCAACTGACGGATCACTCAATGCTCGGCGAACGTGACCAGGTGCGCGTGGGAATCCGTCCGGAGGACCTGCGGGTCGTTTCGGATGGTGTGTTTACCGCAACAGTCAATGTTGCTGAGCATATGGGCAACGAGAATTTCCTCTACTTGGATGCCAACGGTACCGAGGTAACGGCCCGGATTGAAAGTTCGGTTCGGCCCGAAGCCGGGTCGGAAGTCGATCTCATGTTTGAGGAGGATTCCCTGTATCTGTTCGACGAACAGACAGGAGATGCTATCAAAACAAAGGAGGCAGTGTTGGAGGACAATTCGCTGCCTTTCGCCGAATCCTGAACGTCACGAGAAACGAAAATTTCCAATTACCACTCGGGTGACGGCGCAGACCGCATTGAGGGTCGAATACTTCGTATCGACTTAATACGCTCTCTTGCGATGTCTTTGGCGACATGTTGTGGCGGACGTTCCTGACGCTCAGCACGCATCCCTACTTCACGCATTTTATCTTTAATCCGCCGCAGATATTCAACTACGCGCTGGTGGCTGTATCCGCCCTGACGAAGGAGATCGGTATGTTCGATAATAGTCCCCGAACTCGCGAGGAAGTCGGGAGCATGTAGGATGCCTGCGTTGGCGAGCTGAACAGCATCTTGAGAGGAGTCGAACTGGTTGTTCGCCGGGCCACAGACAATTTCACAATCAAGTTCGGGAATGCTTTCGTCGTTCAAGACACCTCCGAGTGCCGCAGGAACGAACACATCGCAGTCGACAGTGTGAATTGATTCCGGATCCGCCGTTCCAACATTTAATTCATCAGCAAGAAGATCAACACGTTCTCGGTCGATGTCAGCGATTGTCACCTGCGCCCCTCGATGAGAGAGATACCGGACGACGTGTTCGCCCATCTCTCCGACACCTTGAACCGCAACGTGCCGCTCACTGAGGTCGTCTGAACCAAAGACTAATTCACAACAACCCACCATGGCATTTATCACACCGAGACCGCCCGCATGAAAGAATTCGTCGGTCGGTCTAGGAAACTGTTCTGGTAATCCAGTCACATACTCGGTCTCTCGATTCATCCAGCGGAGCGCTTCTTTGTCGGTCCCGATATCGCTCCCAGTAATGAACTGCCCATCGAAGCTATCCACAACGCGCGCGTAGGATCGATATAATGATTCGCTACGCTGTTCCTCGTCGTCGGCCCAAATTACTCCTTTTGCTCCGCCCATGTCGATTCCGGCTAGAGCGTACTTGTATGTCATTGCCTCGGCGAGACCAAGCACATCTTCTAATGCGTCTTCTTCGGATGTATACACATATCTTCTCGTCCCGCCGCCTGCCGGGCCGAGCTGAGTGTCATGTATCGCGATTATTCCGTTCAGCCCTACGTCTTCGTCGCGGAAGAACCGAACTTCACTGGCATCGTACTCTGAGAGTAGATCTGTTATCGAAGCCATGTAGTAGATTATTCACAAGGAGGTGGGTTATATGTTCCCATTCGAGCATTCTGCTCCCATAGTGGGGTGTGATCGTGCGCACGCATACCGTAATGTATTAATCTCAGTTTGACTTTCTTACAGTGTGATCCGAGCATATTCCCCCGAAAGAGATGCTGATGCGCTGTGGGACCTGAAACGCCAGTTTGAACTAGAACTCGGCGGCAACACTGGAGGAGAAGAGAAGTCGACGAAGTATCAAGATAAGGTCGATGAAGAGTATCAGAACCGCTATCTGGACTGGACAAGGCGGTGTATTGAATCTGATCCTGACTGTATCAGCATCGCCGAGGTCGATCAAAGCATCGTCGGTTATGCGTTCGTTCTTCCAGAGAATTTCGCAATGATCTGGGACGCTGCTGTGCTCAACGAGATTTTCATAATGGAGTCACACCGTGGGACAGGAGTTGCTGACGATCTTATGCAATCCGTTCTCGAAACGGCTAAAAAACAAGATCTTCCACTCGATCGGTTGCTATTAGACGTAGATGAGGACAACGAACGTGCTCAAGCGTTCTACCAACGATACGATTTCAAAAAATGGGGTGATTTGGTCGCTCGCTCGGTTTAATTGAGTTCGTCTTCCGGTCTCGTGTGGATCGCTGAATTCTGAAACGATCGTGTTTAGTTAAGGATGAAGAGTGAGGCGGAGGGATTTCTTGCTGGTCTATGGCAGAAATCGCTCGCCTCAGCGGATGTATGGAGTAGATTGATTTGGATTTTGTGGAGTGCCAGCGGACACCCGAGCGTGCGATGAAGCTTGGTATTCAATTCCAGTTAGCGGGGCTTTCACTGTCGAATACCGCGTCGCTGCTCGAGGAGTTGGATGTCGAGCGCTCGCGTAAGGCAATCCATGATTGGATACAGAAAGCCGATTTACAGCCCACGGAAGGCTGACATCCGAATCACATTGCGATTGACGAGACAGTGATTCGAATCAATGATCAGCAGTTCTGGCTGTACGCTGCGGCTAATCCTGAGACGAACGTGCTGCTACACCTCCGATTATTTTCGACGATAACGACCGCAGTAACCGAGATGTTTCTCCGAGAATTCCGAGAAAAACACGAGCTTGAAACTGCCGTGTTTCTCGTCGATGGCGCTCACCACCTCCAAACTGCGCTTACCAGAGCTGAACTCCGATTTCAGACAGAACGCCATGGAAATCTGAATGCCATCGAACGTATCTTTCGAGAACTCAAACGCCGCCATCTTCCTCAAACTGTTTCATCAATGTTGAGCCTCAAACCGCAGAAACATGGTTCCAAGCATTTGCTACTTGGCTCAATGCCCCAAGCTAAACACGACCTCTGAAACAGTACACGCATTAATTTGCGAGGAGAAAAAAATATGCCACGAGAAAATTTTCATCTGCTATAGTTCCCCCTGACATTACAAGACTATGGTTGTAATACCTAATTCTGAAGGTTTGTCTTCAACAAAGATAGGTAGAGAACATGCTACTAAACGAGAATCGACGTTATTCAACAAGGGTCTTACCTATCGCTTGAGCTTTCCATTAAATGCTTGGTATATTGTCAAAAATAACTAAATATTTAATATTTATATACAGATTTTGATATTTTTGTCTCCGGCTATTTAATAATTTCGAGGTAATATAATATCTAAATTCTATGAAATATGATAGAAATTTATGGTTGTTGATACAGCATAATCTTGTTTGTTTCTCTGTATTGTCGTTATTGAATATTGTTCCATATTTTGTCACATCTAGTGATAGTCGATTTCAATCCACCGTTCAACACTAGGTCGACAATTTCGATCTATAGCTGTAATCTGCTCCGTGGCTAAGTTTGGTTGTGATATATAAAAACATAATTTGACATAATGACTAATACTGGCTGTACACTAGTGTCGATCATTGTCGGCCTGTCAGCGAATACAGCCACGAACAAATGTGCTTAACCGAGCAAACCCTACTCTCAGGACTGTATGGCCGAAACATTGTATTTGACTGCGAAGCTCTCGCTTGGCGATGCTGTGTGATCGTTCGCTTGGTATCGATAGTTCGGAGAGATCATTTTGATGTTTGTCATCATCAACAAAGAATCGCCATGTGAACCGGTTTGATCGTGATTCAACATATATCCAACACAGCACGATAAACAAACCTCGTGTAGAGCGATTTTGCGATGATCTCTTCGACAAACATAAGATAATATATGTGTTGTTTTCTGGAATAAACCAGTTTATCCTCAGTGAGGAGATTGGTACCATTACTTCGATCCCAGATACGAATGATATGGAATTTCGGATTGATCAGTCTTAGTCTTCGTTGTTTTGATGTGTTGAATTAATATAATATATGTTATATATTCGGGAACAAATCAGATTTAGTATAAAACTTTGATTTCATTGTATTTCCGGATGGTGTTCTATTCTATGTTAAATTCGATGAGCTCCTGAGAGACTCTTTGGCTACGATCAATGGGTGAAAACAAGTTTATATTTCGGTCCCATGTGGAGAGATATGACTACAGAACAAATCACTGAATCGCAAGTACAAATCAGTGTTAGAAACATTGGTGGAATTGAAAAATCCGAAGTTACCATTCCACCGGGTGTCTCAATACTGACTGGACGTAACGCAACGAACCGGACATCATTTCTGACAGCGTTGATGGCAGGACTTGGCAGTGAACAGGCCTCACTCAAGGGTGACACAGAAAAAGGGTCGGTCACTCTCGATATCGGTGAAGAAACGTACACACGGACTCTAACTCGACATGATGATACAGTTTCGTTCGACGGGGATCCATACCTTAATGACCCTGAACTCGCAGACTTGTTCGCCTTCTTGCTTGAAAATAACGAGGCACGTCGAACTGTTGCCCGTGGTGACGATCTCCGTGAAATCATTATGCGGCCCATTGATACGGATCGAATTGATGCTGAGATTGAGTCGTGTAGACGTAAACGTGAGGAAGTCGATAACGAACTCCAGCAGCTTGAACAACTCGAACAAACACTACCAGAACTCGAGGAAAAACGACACGAAAAGGAAGCTGAACTCGAAGAAGTTCGGGACAAGTTTGTGACTGTTCAGGCCGAACTTGAAGAGATCGAGACAGGTGTCGAACAAAGCCGTTCGCGAAAACAAGAACTTGAGAAGGCCTTTCAACGAGTACGGGATGCGCGATCGGAACTGGAAGATCTCGAGTTCAAGCTTGAAACAGAGCGCTCGACGCTTTCTGAACTCTCTTCGGAACGTGAGGAACTCGAAGAAACACTTGCGGAGACCGAACCGCCTGAAGAGGATCCGAACCGTCTTGAAGGTCGAATTCAAGAGCTTCGAAGTCGAAAACGAGCACTTGACGATACGATCAGTCAGCTCGCAAATGTTGTGAGCTTTAACGAAGATATGCTCGAGAAGGAGGGCCTCGGTATTGTGGAAACTGATACAGAGGAATCCGCAGATCTGACCGACGCCCTGACCGCAAACGAAAACGTAAGCTGTTGGACCTGTGGATCCACGGTTGGAACTGAACAGATCGAAACGACTCTCGATCAGTTGCGTGATCTACGCTCGGAGAAGCTTGAAGAGCGGAATAACATCGAATCTCAAGTCACCAAACTCACGAACAAACGGTCTAGCCTACGGAATAAGCGCCAAGAAATCGAACAAGCCGAGGATCAACTCCGAGGTGTCGAAGATGAGATTGAGGCCACAAATGAGCGTATCACGGAACTTGAAAACCGAATCGAAACCAAACGCACCGAAATAGGGGAACTCGAAAATGAGGCTGAATCGATCGAGGTGGAAGATCACGATGAAGTGCTTGAACTACATCGCAAATCCAATGAACTAGAACTCCAAGTTGATAGGCTCGAGGATGATTTGGGAAAAATCGATGAAGAGATCGCAGAACGTGAAAAAGCGCTTGAAGAGCGTGGCCAACTTGAGGCCGAGCGCGAAGAGCTCACCGAGCGGCTTACCGACCTCCGGACCCGCGTCGAGCGCATCGAGAAGGACGCCGTGACGGCGTTCAATGACCACATGGAGACGGTGCTCGACATCTTAGAGTACGACAATCTCGATCGGATCTGGATCGAACGCCGTCAGGAGGAAGTTCGTGAGGGGCGCCGAAAAGTGACGAAGAATCGATTCGAATTACACATCGTTCGGGCAGCTGCGGACGGCTCCGCATACGAAGACACGATCGACCACCTCTCGGAGAGTGAACGTGAGGTAACTGGGCTCGTCTTCGCGCTTGCCGGCTATCTTGTTCACGATGTCCACGAAGTCGTTCCGTTCGTTCTTCTTGATTCGCTGGAAGCGATCGATTCAGATCGGATCCGACGTCTTGTCGACTATTTCAGCACACATGCGGATTATCTCATCAGTGCGTTACTGCCCGAGGATGCTGAGGCTCTCTCGAGCGAGTACACGTACGTGACGAGCATCGATTAACCGTCGTGTTTAGTTTGGGGCATTGAACCAAGCAGCAAATGCTTGGATCCACGCTTCTGTGGTTTGAGGATCAACGATTCAGAAACAGTGTGAGAACGGAGACGTTTGGCGTTTGAGTTCTCGTTGTTTTCATACCGATGCCGCAACTAATTCGAAACTTGTCTCTCTTGAAGATACAGTAGTCCGCTTGCTGTGGAATTCGCTCAGTCGGATTGGGTTAGTATCAGATTTAAAGTAGGAAAGTCACCGAGTGATTGGAGATACTCAACCAACTTAACGGTGCGGTTGTCATCAGGGCGGGGG